>JAZORZ010000066.1:0-22269 GCA_045656885.1 Eubacteriales bacterium | reverse complement strand
AGTGCTTTTTGTGGCTTTGAAAAAAACAAAAAACGCGTTACACTTTTGTTATCTTGTAGGGGACGACGTCCTCGACGTCCCGCAAAAATAAACGATTTTTGTGTGTGAAAACGAGCGAGTCGGGAATCGCCCCTACGGAGTATCGCAAAATTTATTGTAGGGGCGATTCACGAATCGCCCGTTGTTTCCTAACCTAATTCGCCAATTAAAAATGGCAACGCCAAATTTATTTGACGTTGCCATAAAATTTTCAATTATCTAACTCTCTCACCAAGAGGAGTATCCTCTGCGAGGAATACAACGCGAACGGTCTCCTCACCGGATGCAAGGATCATACCGTTGGATTCAATGCCGCAGAGAACTGCGGGCTTGAGATTTGCAACAAGAATGATCTTTTTGCCAATGAGAGCTTCGGGCTCATAGAACTTTGCAATGCCCGAAACAACTTGGCGTTGCTCGTAACCGAGGTCTACTTGCAGCTTGAGCAGCTTCTTTGCCTTGGGAACCTTCTCACAAGCGATGATCTTCGCGGTGCGCAGCTCAACGTTCATAAAGTCCTCAATGCCAATCAGGGCACAACCCTCGGGCTTTTCGGGCTTGGGTTCTTCTGCTTTTTGGGCGGCAGCGATGAGTGCTTGACGCTCTGCCTCAAACTCGGCAAGCTTCTTTTCCTCGTCTACACGAGCAAAGAGAACCTTGGAGTCGCATACCTCGTTACCTGCAACCATGCCGTCAAAGTTGGCAAGAGATGCAAAATCACGTTTGTCGGTGTTCAACTCGTCCAAAATTTCGGTAGCCGTTGCGGGGATGAAGGGCAGGAGCATGACCGCACCTTGGCGAATGGTCTCCATTAGGTTGTAGAGAACGGTGCCGAGACGTTCCTTTTGCGCCTCGTCCTTTGCAAGCGACCAAGGAGTGGTCTCGTCAATGTACTTGTTGGCGCGGCTGAACATCTCAAACAGACCCTCAAGCGCGTCGGCAATGTGGTAATCATCCATCGAGGAACGGAGTGCCTCATACGCTTTCTTGCAAGCGGCTTTGAGCTCGTCGTCGAGCGCCTCGGGAGCGGTAGGAGCGGGAATAACCTTGCCAAAATATTTCTTTTCCATGTCCAGCGTGCGCTTAACAAGGTTGCCGAGGTTGTTTACAAGGTCCATGTTGTATCTCTTAATCACCGATTCGTAAGTGATAGAACCGTCAGAAGCGAAGGGCATTTCGGAGAGGGCATAGTAACGAACACCGTCAACACCAAAGTGCTCGGCAAGCTTGTCGGCATAAATGACGTTGCCCTTGGATTTGGACATCTTGTCCATGCCAAAGTTGAACCAAGGATGACCGAATACCTGCTTGGGGAGCGGCATATCGAGAGCCATGAGGAAGATAGGCCAATAGATGGTGTGGAAGCGGAGAATATCCTTACCGATTACGTGTACGTCAGCAGGCCAATATTTTTTGAAGTGCTCGCTCTGCTCATCAAAGCTCTTGTCGGGGTCATAACCGAGAGCAGTGATATAGTTGCAAAGGGCATCAAACCAGACATAAACGACGTGCTTGGGATCGAAGTCAACCGGTACTCCCCACTTAAAAGAACTACGGGAGAGACAAAGGTCTTGCAGACCTGCCTTAAGGAAGTTATTAACCATTTCCTTTTTGCGAAGCTCGGGTTGAATAAAATCGGGGTTGTCCTCGATGTGCTTCATCAGGCGATCAGCATACTTGCTCATCTTAAAGAAGTAAGCTTCTTCTTCGGCTTGTGCCAGCTCGCGGCCGCAGTCGGGGCACTTGCCGTCAACCGCTTGGGTGTTGGTAAAGAAGGACTCGCAGGGCGTGCAGTACCAACCCTCGTATTTGCTCTTGTAAATATCGCCTTGCTCATAGAATCTCTTGAAGATTTTTTGCACGGCTTTTTCGTGATAATCGTCGGTGGTACGAATGAAGTAATCGTAGCTAACGTTCATTTCGTCCCACAATTTGCGAATTTCGCCTGCAACGCCGTCAACGTATGCCTTGGGGGTAATACCTTGATCGTTTGCGAGATTTTCAATCTTTTGGCCATGTTCGTCGGTGCCCGTGCAGAAGAATACGTCCTTGCCGCACATGC
The DNA here is from genome assembly GCA_045656885.1 of Eubacteriales bacterium. Lineage (GTDB taxonomy): Bacteria > Bacillota > Clostridia > Oscillospirales > CAG-272 > UMGS1865. Next base: position 20,168 of record JAZORZ010000066.1, on the reverse strand, counting down.
GCTGATAGCGCGCGACCGCGTCGGACATAATTGCCTCATAGGTGTTGCCGAAGTGGGGCTTGCGGGATGCATAGGCAATAGCCGTTGTCAAATAGAATTTTTCACTCATAGTTTTGGTTTCCTTTCTGTTCCAGGCCTGCGAATGGGCAGGCGGAGATAGATATCGGATAGGGGTGTCGTTCCGCCATATCTTTCCAATGTAATATTATACCAAAACATTTGAACTTTTACAATACCTTTTTGCATTTTTTGGCAAGAATATGCGAAATTTTTTTGTTTTCCCTTTACAATACCCCAGAAGTGTGCTATAATGACAGTATCTTCTAAAAAGCAAAGAAGGGAAGGAAAATAAAATGAAAAAGATTTTATCTATTCTTGCACTTGTTTTTGTGTTTGTTTGCGTGTTAACTTCTTGCAATCTGTCATCTTTACCGGAGACAGGAACAACCACAACTTTGGGTATTTCTTATAAGGTGAATGATGATGGTAAAACATGTATCATCACGGGTATCGGAACATGCACTGATAAGGATATCTATATCGGTGATTACATTGATGGCTACGAAATTTCCGCCATTGGCGATTATGCGTTTGCTGATTGCTCTAACCTTACGAGTGTAACAGTTGGCGATTCTGTCACCACCATTGGCAAGTATGCGTTCTGTAATTGCCCCAACCTTACGAGCGTAATAATCGGCAACTCAGTTACTAGCATCGGAGATTTTGCGTTTGGTTATTGTTTCAACCTTACGAGCATTATGGTTGATGAAAATAATGTGACATACCAATCCATTAACGGGGATCTTTACTCTAAAGATGGTACGGTATTGGTTGCATATGCAAGCGGAAAAACCGATACAAATTTTGTAATTCCCAACCATGTCCGTATCATCGGTTCCCATGCGTTTTTCAAATCCCCCAACCTTACGGACGTAACGATTGGCGATTCTGTCACCACCATCGACTCTGGTGCGTTCTCTTGTTGCTACAATCTTACAAGCATAACGATTGGCGACTCTGTCACCACCGTCGGCAAAAAAGCGTTCTCTGATTGCTCCAACCTTACGAGCGTAACGATTGGCGACTCTGTCACCCAGATCGACGATTATGCGTTCCATTGTTGCTACAATCTTACAAGCATAACGATTGGCAATTCTGTCACCAAAATTGGTGATCATGCGTTTGAATTTTGCTACAATCTTACAAGCGTAACGATTCCTGACTTGGTCACCAGAATCGGCGAGTATGCGTTCGGATTTTGCTCCGATCTGACGAGTGTAACAATCGGAAAAAAGGTTACAAGTATCGGCAATTATGCGTTCTATGAATGCTACAAGCTTGTAGAGGTAATAATAAACAGAGCTTCGCTTTCTATCAACGCAGGTACATCAGCCTATGGTTATATTGCTCGCTATGCTAAAGAAGTACATAGAAGCACAACCAAAATAGTTAATCAAAACGACTATTTGTTCTATACCTATAACGGAGTAAATTATTTGCTGAGTTATGTAGGAACTGATACCGTATTACACTTGCCGGAAAATTATAACGGAGAAGATTATGAAATTTATCAGTATGCGTTTCGTTCTTGCCTCGACCTTACAAGTGTAACAATCCCCGAGTCTGTTACTACCATCGGTCGTTATGCGTTTGCATGGTGCTCCAAGCTTGAGAATATCACTTTTGCCAATCCAAACGGCTGGCGGTATTCGTTAAGTGGAGAAGCAATCTCTGCTGCTGATCTCTCCAACCCCGTAACTGCGGTAGAGTATTTGAAATCTACCTACCGCGATTCTTACTGGTATCGTACCGAATAAAAATATGAGTGGCTGTCTCAATGTTGCATTTGAGGCAGCCACTTTCTTTGTGTTGTTACGGAAGGGAAGAGGAAAGCGGAATGTTTCTTTTGAAATAATCTGACTTTGCATTTTTGTTCCTAAAAATACAAATTTAGATGAAGATAATACAAATAATGCGGTTGAAATCTTCTCAAAACCTATTGACATTCCCCTTGATTTGTTGTAAAATGATAGATGTAAAAAAATGCTTTGGAGGAAACTCAAGTGAACGAGGTAGTAAAACAACTTTCTCTGATCGGTATCGTTCCGGTCATCAAAATTGATAACGCAAAAGACGCCGCTCCCTTGGCAAAGGCACTCATCGACGGAGGCCTGCCTTGTGCAGAGGTTACCTTCCGCACTGCTGCCGCAAAGGAAGCTATCGCTATTATTGCTAAAGAATATCCCGATATGATCGTCGGTGCGGGCACGGTTCTCACCACCGCACAGGTAGACGACGCAATCGAAGCAGGAGCTAAGTTCATCGTTAGCCCCGGCTTCAACCCCGAAATCGTAAAATACTGTCAATGCAAGGGTTGCCCCATCGTTCCCGGTATCAACAATCCCACCGGCATCGAGCAGGCACTCACCCTCGGTCTTGACGTTGTTAAATTCTTCCCCGCAGAGCAGTCGGGCGGCCTCAATATGATCAAGGCAATGTCCGCTCCCTACGGTGCAGTTAAGTTTATGCCCACCGGTGGCATCAACCCCGGCAACGTAAACGATTATCTCGCTAACCCGAAGATCCTCTGCTGTGGCGGTTCTTGGATGGTTAACCCCGATATGATCGCGGCAGGCGACTTTGCAGGCATCGAAAAGCTGGTTCGCGAGGCAGTTGACACTATGCTCGGCCTCAAGTTCCGTCACGTTGGCATCAATCCCTGCGGCACCACCTCTACCGCTGCTGCTGAAGTACTTGCAAACGCTTTCTCGTTCCAGGCAAACGCTACTTCCAAGTCCATCTTCTCGAGCACCGCGCTTGAACTCATGAACGAGAAGGGCCCCGGCACACACGGCCACATCGCAATCTCCACCAACAACGTCGACCGTGCCGTATATCACCTCGGCCGCCGCGGCGTGAAGTTTGATATGTCCACCGCTACTTATGACGATAAGGGCAATATGAAGTTCATCTATCTTGCAGATGAGATCAACGGCTTTGCATATCACCTCGTAAAATAATTGAAAGAAAATATAGGAGAATTAAATCATGAGCAAAGTAATTACTTTTGGCGAGCTGATGCTCCGTCTTCAACCCTATAATTATGAAAGATTCGTTCAATGCGACCACGTAGAGTTCACCTTTGGCGGCGGCGAGGCAAACGTAGCGGTTTCTCTTGCAAACTACGGCATGGACGTTGCATACGTTACCAAGCTTCCCACCCACGCAATCGGTCAGGCGGCTGTTAACAGTCTGCGCAGATACGGCGTTGATACCACCAAGATCACCCGCGGTGGCGACCGTGTAGGCATCTACTTCAACGAAAAGGGCGCATCTCAACGCGGCTCCGTTTGCATCTATGACCGTGCAAATTCTGCTATTGCCAAGGCAACCTGCGCTGACTTTGATTGGGATTCCATCTTCGAGGGTGCAGAGTGGTTCCACTTCACCGGCATTACTCCCGCTCTGGGCGCAAACGTTGTAGAAATTTGCAAAGAGGCCTGCAAGGCAGCAAAGGCAAAGGGACTCAAGATTTCCTGCGACCTCAACTACCGCGGCAAGCTTTGGACAAGAGCAGAAGCACGCGAGGCAATGACCGAGCTTTGCCAATACGTTGACGTTTGCATCTCCAACGAAGAGGATGCAAAGGACGTATTCGGCATCGAGGCAGAAGCTACCGACATTTACGGCGGCAAGCTCAACCACGAGGGCTACAAGTCTGTTGCAAAGCAGCTGGCTGATAAGTTCAACTTTGAGTACGTTGCTATCACGCTCCGTGAGAGCCACAGCGCATTTGATAACGGCTGGTCCGCAATGCTTTACAACGTTGCAGATGACGAGTACTGCTTCTCCAAGAAGCACGATCTCCACATCATCGACCGCGTTGGCGGCGGCGATAGCGTTGGCGGCGGCTTGATCTACGCTTTGATGAACGGCAAGAACACCCAAGCAGCTGTTGAGTTTGCAGTTGCGGCATCCGCACTCAAGCACTCCATCGAGGGCGACTACAACATGGTAACTCTCGCAGAGGTTGAAAAGCTCGCCGGCGGCGACGGCTCCGGTCGTATTCAAAGATAATTGATATATCAAGAAAATTTTGGCGCACTTGCTATAGAGCAGGTGCGCTTTTTTAGAGTATTAATTTTATTACTAAAGACGTGACGAGTTCAATTTTTAACCGTTAGTTAAATTGTGTTGCTTATCTGTCTCTTGCAAGACTGTGTTTTACGGTGTATAATATAGCCAGAAGCATCGATGATTCAATTTTTCAAAAAAGAGGTAAAAATATGAAACTTTACATTGGCGAAAACATCAAGCGTCTTCGCAGACAAAAGGGTATTACACAAGAAACGTTAGCAGAGCGTATGCATATTTCAACGGCGGCTGTATCAAAGTGGGAGAGAGGCGAGACATTTCCGGATATTAGCTTGATAATTCCGTTAGCGTCGTATTTTGGTGTGTCAACCGATGAAATATTGGGGTTTGATGCTGCCAAAATTGAAGAAAAAATACAAGCCATTATAGATGAACGAAAGAGATTATCAGCGCTCGGTAAAGTACACGAGTCGTTTGACTTGATCGTTCAAGCATATCAGGCCTTTCCCAATGATTGGCGAATTATTGAGGAATATATGTGGAAACTCAATTACGACCCAAATTGCATCGAGCCATACGGTAACGAAGTACACAAGGAAGAACTTTATCGTCTTTGCAAACAGGTGCTGGATGAATGTACAATAGACAAGGTGCGCTATTCTGCACTTTCAATCCTTGGTGGTCTGTATATTTTGGACGGGGAGATTGACAAAGCGATTGAAACAGCCAAGCGCTTTCCCACCTTGACTTTTGCGCAGGAAAGAGAATTGCAAGACTGTTACGAAAAGGGTTCAAAAGAATGGTGGACATACACAAGAGCAGGTTTGGCAGAATTTGCGGAGTATTTGATGGTGGATATCCGCAATATGGCATTAGAAGTGGAAGACCCGAGTGAATCTATTCGAGTTTTGCAAAAAGCGATTGCTTTGATTGAACTAATATTTGATGATGGGGATTATTGTTTTTGGAATTATCATTTGGCCGAACTGCATATTTGGATCGCCCATCGCTATGTTCGCGCTCACGACTTGGCTGCAGCTTTTCATCATTTTGAAAAGGGATTGCAGCACGCCAAAGCGTATGACGATCTTCCACAAACTACCACGCACACATCTTTCCTTGTTCGGGGAAATATTTTTGATGTGCGCAATATTAACTCGGGAATGGAAGAGAACGAGGTGGCGCGCGAGCTCGGATATCTCATTGAAAGTGAGTCCTATACAGAACTAAAGGACACGATGCAAATGCAGAAACTTATTGCGAAATATAAACCGTTTGCGGGAAACAAAAGGAATTGTTTATAATCTGTGTAGTTGTCTGTTTTCAAAAATAGTAGTAAGTTATTTACAATTTGTTTTGGTCAACAGAAAAGACAAACAAAGAGGACGCATTATTCGATGCGTCCTCTTATTCATCTTGTTGCGATAACTGTTTGCAATACCAGCGTATAGGGTTTTGTTGGATGTATGCTTTTCGTGTCTCGTAATCCTTGTAATCACGTATAATGTGCTCTGCATATGAGCGTTGAAAGAGTTTTTCTATGCCGTATTTTTGTTTACAAGCACGAGCGGTTAATGATTTGAACGAACAAATTATATCATTCAAGGCAGGGGAGGGGCTTGCTCCTCCCGTGTTAGGAAGATTGCTTTCTATATTGCTTGAGGTAGGGGAGGGGCTTGCTCCTCCCGTGTTAGGAAGATTGCTTTCTATATTGCTTGAGGTAGGGGAGGGGCTTGTTCCTCCCGTGTTAGGCAGATTGCTTTCTATATTATTTGGGGTAGGGGAGGGGCTTGCTCCTCCCGTGTTAGATAGATTGCCTTCTTCGATTGTGTTGTTGTTCAAAAAAATAATAGCATGTATGTGATCAGGCATTATTACATAGTCCGAAATGGATATGGTGGGGTATCGATTCTCAAGCAATAACAACTGCTCCTTTACAATTTGCCCACAAGATTTTAACCGAATTTCAGCTACAGCATCATCGGGAATAAAGGCGGGGAAGGGAACGGGAGGAGCAAGCCCCTCCCCTACCGATTGGTCGGTTGTGTAATTGAAAATCCGTGAAGATGACAAGACAATTTCAGAAAAAAGTCGCCTTCGATCTTTTGTACAAATCGTTACAAAGTATGCACCTTTTGAAGAGTAGTCAAAGTACTTGAGGTGCGTAGACTTTCTTTTTGGAAGATCATTTTCCATATTCTCAAAAATCAAAGATTTTCCCCATTCCAACCCCAAGTATCCACAAATTCATACTTGACGTAGATGTGCTCGGGGGAGATGTTTAATTCTTCTTTGAAAATCTTGGTAACGGTCTTGGTCATGGCGGCGCAAGCTTCCTCAGAAGCCGTGCCAAAGAGTTGAACGGTTACCATTGCCATGGGAATGGAGTTGTAACCGCGGAACCACATACGGCTCTCGTCGCTAAAGTTGAGCATCAGCCAATACTCGCTCTTGCCGGGGAAGGTTGCAATCGCCTCACCAAGGCGCGCTTTAATGGCAATTTCTTTTTCTTCGGTGAGCTTTACGTTGAGTTTGGTATCAATAAAGGGCATTTTTCTATCTCCTTTGCAAAATCATTCTGTCATTATTCTAACACGAAAACAATAAAATGTCAATATAAAAGAGGTAGGGAAGAGAGATTTTTTGAAAAAGTCGGATATATGCAAAAAAAATCGAAAAAATATCAAAAAAATGTATATTTGGTGTTGACATTCCCATTTTTTCGTGATATAATGAACACAGTTAAATTTATTTTTTCTTAAATGGAGGAAAATAACATGAAAGCCAAAGGTTTCCGCGTTTTTGCCGTTCTCTTTATTCTGCTTGGTATCGTTGTAGGTGCAGTAGCATTTCTCTGCATCGCAGAAATGCCCGCTCGCATTATTGCCGCTGCTCTTAGCGTAGCTATCGGCGGTGTTCTTGCAGCAATCTTCTTTGTAGTTGCCGCTAACAAAGCAAAGCGTGAAAAGATCCGCGCTGCTATGGAAGCTGCAGAAGAAGCTGTAGAAGATGCAAGCATTTTTGATGAAGTTGAACCCACCGAAGAGATCATTCTCGATGAAGTTGCTTCCGAGCTTGACGAGCTTGTTGAAGAGATCGAAGAAGAAGCAGCTGAAGAAGCTAAAAAGTATCACCCTGCATACCAATACGTTCGTGATAAGATTATTGAAAAGACTCCTATCACCGAAGAGCAAATGGATAAGGCAGAGAAGATCGGTAAGGTTGCACTCCCCGTAGCTGCAGCAGCAACCGTTGTTCTCATGGCAGCAAAGCTTGTTCAATACCGCAAGCAAGAAATTCGCCGTCGTACCTTCTTTGATTGGCTCGGCTAATACATCAAAATAAAAATTCCGAGGTGACCGATCGGTCACCTCGTTTTTTTATGCTTTTGAATGTTCAGAGCAGTTCTTTCACCGTATCGGCAAAGGCATCAATCTGTACCGCCGTGTTAAATAGGGAAGGGCTGACGCGAACCGCACCCGAGGGCGGTGTTCCAAGCGTTGCGTGTGCCAAGGCGGCGCAGTGAAATCCCGTACGCACGCAAAATCCGCGCTCGTTCAAAAACGCACCAACGCGGTCGGCGGAAAGATTGGGTATCGAAAAGAGCAAAACGCTCCCCCTATGATGCGGTGCATAAAGCGTTATTTTTGGCATATCCGAAAGCCGATCAGATAACCGCTTTGTCAGCATACTTTCATAGGAGTGAATATACTCAAGCCCTAAACGCTTGATTTCGCGTACCCCTTCCAATAATCCTGCTATGGCAGGTGTAGGGAGTGTGCCTGCCTCGTATCGTTCGGGTGCATCTTCAGGCATATTTCCTTCAAGAGAGTTATAACCGCTACCGCCTTCTATCAGGGTGTCGGCAACGATTCCTTCTCCCAAAACAAGAATACCGCATCCTTGCGGACCCCAAAGTCCCTTGTGCCCAGGGGCACAAAGCGCATCGATCTGCATTCCCTTCATGTCAATGGGTAAGTGCCCTGCCGACTGTGCCGCATCTACAACAAACAAAACACCTTTTTTGCGGCAAAGGGCACCAATCTCTTTTAGCGGAAGTGTAGCCGAACAGATATTCGATGCGTGTGCACAAATCAGCATACGTGTGGTTGGGCGGAGCTTTTCCAAAATAGATGCGCAGATCATTTCTGTTGTTCGCTCGGCATTGATGGGAAAGGTATCGAACACATCGTAGGTGATAACGCCCTCGCGCGCCAATTTGTAGATAGGACGAAAGACCGCATTGTGCTCCATATCCGAGATGAGAACGTGATCACCGTGGCGTAGCAATCCCTTAATGGCCGTATTGAGTGCCATGGTGGTGTTCATTGTAAAAATAACGTTTTCGGGATTTTGAGAGCCGAAAAAGTTAGCCAACTCCTCGCGGCACTCATATATCTTTTCGGCGGCGGCAAGCGCGAGCGCGTGCGAGCCGCGCCCGGGATTGCCACCATAGAATTGCATGCATTTCAGTTGCTCCTCTGCTACACGACGCGGCTTAGGAAAGCTCGTGGCGGCGTTATCGAAATAGATCATCTGCACCCTCCCGATAATAGTCGCGCACGCGGATACCGGCATTCCCAAGAACGGTGCGCACGTTGTTTTCCTGCGAGCAGGGGTAGGAGAGTGCATAGGCACAGCCGCGGCGCGTGTGAGCCGAGTCTGCCTTAACGACCTCTGCACGCACCGCCGCACCTGCCAGCACCTTTTGCGCGCGCATTGCCTGTGTCATTGAGCCCATAACGGCAAGACATTCATAAAAATCAGATTGCATAGTTGCACCTCCTTGATGTCAGGATATGTCGAAAAGCAGAGTGGGGTGACGAAAAAGATAGCGAATCGTTTGGTTTAAGTTTTGACCGCAAAATATGGTTCGATAAATGCAGCAAGGGGGGATAATTTTCTATTATGTACTTGAAATGATCCAAGCGATATGATATACTATAAACACCCATAAACAAGGAGTTAAAATTATGAAAAAACTATTTGCCCTGATGTTGGTAGTCGTGTTACTTTTGACAAGCTGTGATTTTGTCGACGATTTTATCCAAAAGCTGCCAACGGACACAGGTACGGAAGTAACAACTACTGTTCCAAAGGACAACGCAAACGGTGATCAAACTGATGATAACAAGCCCGACGAAACGTCTCACGACTATCAAGCAATTGCAACAGCCCCTACCTGTGAGGAACGCGGATACACAACGTATATCTGCCTTCTGTGTGGGGACACGTATGTTACCCATTACATCAATGCACTCGGTCATACTTGGCAGGCGGCTACAACCGAAACGCCCAAAACCTGCAAAACGTGTGGCGCAACCGAGGGAGACAAGCTTCCTTCCCAAACTCCCACCGAGGGTGAAACGCTTTTCGTACACTACATTGACGTTGGGCAAGGCGACAGTATCCTTATTCAAATCGGGGATTGTGACATTCTCATCGACGCGGGAACGGCAAACTACGGATATACAGTTTCACAGTATCTAAAGGATAAGGGCGTTGACGACATTGAGCTGATGATCAACACTCACCCCGATGCCGACCACTGTGGCGGTCTTACCAAGGTGCTCAACGATCACGTGGTTGAAGAGGTGTGGATATCCAAAAATACAAACAAAAACACAGCGGCATATAAAAATTTCATTGCCGCAGTTGGTCAAGAGGGCTTAACGGCAATAAAGCCGGATGCCGGTCTGGTATATACGTATGAATACATCACACTCACCGTACTGTATTCCACCGGCGTTTCCAACACCAATAACTCGTCCATTGTTGTTATGCTTGAGTACGGTAGTTTCCGTTTCCTTTTCACGGGAGATATAGGCGAAGCAGTCGAAAACCAATTGGTGCAAGAAAAGGCGGATCTGAAGTGTGATGTTCTCAAGGTTGGACATCACGGCAGTAGAACCTCCAGCACTGCCGCATTCTTGCGTGCAGTTGGTGCCGAGTACGGCGTGATCTGCGTTGGTACAGGCAACTCTTACGGTCATCCTACATCCGCAGCACTCAACAGACTCAAGGATGCAGAGGTTTCGGTATACCGCACAGATTTGGACGGCCACATCGTATTTTCAACAAACGGAACGGCGCTTTATCTTCCCAACGGAGAAATTGATACCACAGGATCTGTGGAGTAGTAACGCAAAAATTATAACGGTACAAAAGAAAAATTGCAGAACGCAACCCTCTACACTCTGCCCCAATCAAAATAAACAAAAAGCACTCTGCAAAAATTTGCAGAGTGCTTTTTATTTTGTTTTCCGATTAGTCGGTTACAAAGGGAAGAAGTGCTACGTTACGAGCGCGCTTAATAGCGGTGTTAACTTCTCTTTGGTGAACTGCGCAAGCGCCGGAAATTCTTCTGGGAAGAATCTTGCCGCGTTCGCTGATGAACTTTCTCAGCTTTGCAGTATCCTTATAATCGATAAAAGCAACCTTGTCTGCGCAGAAAATGCAAACTTTCTTTCTTCTGCGGTTGTTGTTTGCGGGACGAGCGGGACGAACAACAACTTCTTCGGTTTTTACGTTAGTATCCATCTTATGAAATCCTCCTGTTCAAATTCATGGGGCCACTTCAATTAGAAGGGCAGATCGTCGTCGGTCTTAAGCTCCTCAAACTTAGGCGCAGATGCGGGGGAAGAGGAGTAGGACGGCGCATTGTAGGTTTCGTATTGCCCACCGGCAACACCATCGTTTTTGCTGTCAACGAACATAGCTTCGTCGGCAACTACGTCAGTAGCATAGCGTTTCTGACCGTTTGCATCCTGCCAGGTTCTGGTTTGAATAGAACCGGTAATGCAAAGGGCAGAACCCTTGCGGAAATAGCGAGAGATGAACTCTGCGGTTTGTCTCCATGCAACAACGCTGATAAAGTCTGCCTGCTGTTGAGCAGGAGCACCGTCAGCACCCTTTGCCTGGAAACGGCGATTTACTGCCAAAGTGAAGGAGACGACGGCAATGCCGCTGGTGGTCTGCTTCAATTCAGGGTCTGCGGTCAATCTTCCGCAAAGAACGACCTTGTTAAGATTCAAGCTGGACATTAGATAGGCCTCCTTAAAAATTTTTTGACGCTGATTACTCTGCGTCAGCTGCAGGAACTTCTTCTGCTACAACTTCTTCTTGAGCTGCTTCCTCAACAGGAGCGGTGGCTGCCTTAGCAACGGGCTCGTGGTCGAGCTTAATTACCATGATGCGCATAACGGATTCGTCAATGTTCATCAAACGTTGAAGCTCTTGAGGGAAATCGCTTTCGCTCTTGAAAGTAGCTACGGCGTAGTAGCCCTCTGCCATATCGTTGATCAGATATGCAAGACGGCGCTTACCCCATTCATCAACCTGAATGAGCTCTGCATTGTCAGAGATCAGATTGGTGAACTTGCTCACAGTTGCCTTAGCGGCTTCTTCGCCGTTTGCAAGACTAACGATGAGCATGCTTTCATAAGAATTGATAATCTTTTCCATGTTTTTTACCTCCCTATGGACTAATTCGACCATGCTGTAGAATTGAATTTGCATGGCAGAGAGACGGACAAAAGTCCGTACCGAGTTGATATTATACCACAACTTTCTTTATTTGTCAATAGTTTTTTGCAAATTATTTATATAATAATATATATAAATTGAAGAAAAACCTTACTTTTCAAAGAATTTGAGCAATTCTTGTGGCTTGCGGATAACCGTTTTCGCGCCGGCACTCTCAAGCTCATCCTTTGTTCCAAAGCCCCATGCAACGCCAATGCACGCCATATTGCATTTTTTTGCTCCAACAACGTCGTCTCGACGGTCGCCCACCATCAAAACGGTATCGGGGGAGGAGATGCCAAGCTTTTCCATAGCGTAGGCGATCACCTCGTGTTTTTCGTTGCGTGTGCCGTCCATTTCCGGGCCCGAAACGTAGGCAAAATATTTTGCAAGATCAAAATGCTTAATGATGTTGTTTGCAAATTCATGCGGCTTGCAGGTGGCAAGCACGCAAACAATGCCGCGACGGTTCAATTCGGCAAGCACCTCGCGCACACCGTCGTAAACGTTGCACTCCAGCATTGCCCCCGCGCGGTAGCAGACGCGGTAGAGGTCAACGGCGCGTTGCGAATCTGCGGGGGAGAGCCCCAGGTAATTCTCAAAGCTGTAAAGCAAAGGCGGACCGATAAAGCAGCGCAGATCGTGGTCGGGGGCGAGCGGCTTTCCCATTTCTTCCATAGCGTAGCGAACCGAATGCGTAATGCCGGGCGCGGAATCGGTCAAGGTTCCGTCAAGATCCCAAAAGCAATATTGATAGTTTGACATAAGTGCTCCTTTGCAGGGAAAAAATCTTTTGAATTTTGCAAAAAATCCCTTGCAACTATCCCTGCGGTATGGTATAATAAATCTATAAGAACATTATACCACATTTTTTTGAATTTTGCAATGCGTAATCGACAAAACCCACATTTTTTGTGTGTAGAGGCAAAGGAGAAAAGCTTTATGGATATGAATTTTACCATACCGGTCAACGAGGCGTTTGAAGCGTCGGCGGCAGATCCGTCCTGTGGGTGCCCCTTTTGCGCGCTCTACCGCAAGCTTGAGGAAAACGAGCTTGACCTGATATTGGGTGCCTCGATGATGGAGCCCGACATTCGCATCAAAACGAATAAATCCGGCTTTTGCCGCACGCACTACGATATGATGTTTGTTCGCAAAAACCGCCTTGGCATGGCACTCACGCTCGAGAGCCATTTGGCAGAGCTTCGCGACGAGATCCGCGACGGTGGATTTGGTGGCGGACAGGGCAACAAGCCCATCAAGCGCATTGGCGAGCTTGAGGCGACCTGCTACGTTTGCGACCGCATCAAAAACAATTTTGAGCACATGGTCGATACCGCCGTTTACCTTTGGGAGACCGACCCCGATTTTTCCAAAAAGCTCAAGGCACAACCCTACTTCTGCTTGCCGCACTACCGCAAGGTGCTCGCTTACGGGCAAAAGCGTCTTGGCAAAAAGAGACAGCCGGAGTTTGCAAAGGCATGCGCGGGTGTTGTAGAGCCCTATTTTGAGGAGCTCCAAAAGGACGTCAGCTGGTTCTGCAAAAAATTCGATTACCGCTACGACCAAGAGCCGTGGTATAACTCCAAGGACGCCGTGGAGCGCGCGTTCAAATTCTTGCGTTCCGATCTGCATAACAAGTAAAGGAAAACGACTATGATCGATCTGTTAAAGCTACATAAGCATTTTATTCTCACACATCTGAAGGAAGGGGACGTTGCCGTCGATTTCACCATGGGCAACGGCTACGACACCGAATTTCTCTCCAAAACCGTAGGACCTACCGGTCGCGTTTATGCCTTTGATATTCAGGCACAGGCGGTCGAGTCCACCGCAAAGCATCTCAAGGAAGTCGGCTGTCCCGATAACTACACACTTATTCACGATTCTCACCACAACGTTAAAAATTACGTCAAAGAGCCCATCAAGGCAGGCATGTTCAACCTCGGTTGGCTGCCCGGAGGAGATAAATCCATTACCACCTTGCGCGAAACGACGCTTCCCGCAATCGAGGCAGCGATTGATTTGATGGACAAGGACGCCATCATCAACGTAGCCGTTTACCCGGGACACGAGGAGGGCGATCTGGAGGGCAAAATGATCTGCGACTATCTTGCCGGCATCAGCCGTCACAAGGTGTGCGCCACCAAGGTCAACATTCTCAATTCTCCCTCGTCACCTTATTTTATCGTAATTGAAACCAAGCCCCTTGAAAAAATCCCTTACGGAAGGTCACATGAAAAGAAATAAACTCAACATTCTTACAGCTGTTTTGGCACTCTTGCTTCTTTTGACGGGTTGCATCAATCTTGAACCGGAGGAAGAGGGAACTACTGTTCCCGGTGATGTCAACCCAATCGACAAAAACACGATCGGGAACCATAACACAATGGAATATACCTATCTTACAGACGTCAATGTTGCCATACTGACTACCAATCTCGATCCCACCTATTTGCTGTTGGCAAACAAGCAGAGTGAGCTTGATGCCGGCTATGTGCCCGCCAATATGACAATGCTCACCTGTGCCACTCTGCAATCGGCACGCGATTATGAGCTGGATTCCCGTGCAGCGGCGGCACTCTATGCAATGCTTGCCGAAATGCAAGCCGCAGGCGTGAGCGATATTTTGGTTGCCAGTGCCTACCGTTCCTACGAATATCAAGTCAATCTTTACAACAAATATTTAGAGCTTGAGCAAAGCGGTATCTCCGATGAGGCGCGCCGAACATTGGGGGAGGATTACATCAAGGCAAACTACCTTGATAAAAAGATCTTCAGACTCTCCTTTGCAGATGCCCGAACGGTCGTACAGTCCTACTCGGCACTGCCGGGGCAGAGTGAGCACCAAACGGGACTTTGCGTAGACTTTGCAACAAAGGCAGAACAAGAGCCCCTGACCGAGGCGTTTGAACTTACCGCGGCATATCAGTGGCTTTCGCAAAATGCTTATAAGTTTGGCTTTATTCTCCGTTATCCCAAAGGGAAGGAAGACATCACGGGCTACACCTATGAGCCGTGGCACTACCGCTTTGTAGGCAGAGAAGCCGCAACCGATATTTATGTCGGTCAAATGACACTTGAACAATACTTACAGCTTACAAGCAATCCATAAAAGCAAAAAGCACTTGCCAAATTGGCAAGTGCTTTTTGCAGTTCCGTCTATAAGCCGGGTTCTGTCGTGAACGGTCATCAATCTTCGCTTGGCGTCACCGCAAAGCTTCAAAGCAAATGCTTTGTGCCACCCCCAAGATATGCCGGACAGGCCTTGTAGCAGGGTGTTGCTTCAAATAGGGTTTACAGCGGACCTATGTTACCATAGGAACGGGTGAGCTCTTACCTCGCCTTTCCATCCTTACCGCAGATGCGGCGGTTTATTTCTGTTGCACTTTCCCGACGGTTACCCGTGGCTGACGTTATCAGCTATTCTGTCCTATGAAGCCCGGACTTTCCTCACGGTAATACCTTTCGGCAACATACCGCGCGACCGTTTAACGGAGCTGTTCTATTATTATACAGCATCAGGGGCGATTTGTCAAGAGAAGCGCGAAGAAAAGAATTACTTGATGTGAAAACGTCTCTTCATTTCAATTTTGAAATCCTGACCGAGAACAATGATCAAAGAAAGCAAAGAGAGAATAGAGAGCGAGAGCAAAACGATAAAAGGCCAACTGTTTTTCTCGTGATAAAAATGCAGAGCGATCAAAGAGCCGATGGTCGAAATAAAAATAAAATTGATAAGCGGTAGCATATTGTGCTTTTGCGTTTCCAAATTGGTAAAAAAGAGCACAATGCAGTTGATAAGCCCCACAAAGCACACAATGGGAATAACAAACAGAGCAAAGCGGTTGTTCACAAGCAAAACGTCCACCGCCGCCAAGAGAATACTGCTCCAGACCACAACCTTGATCGATTGGCTGATGCGGTTTACTTCAACAAGATCGGGGGAGAGGATCAGCTTCCAAACCACCTGCAGGGTCAAAAGAACAAGAATACTCCAAAAGGGAGCACCTGTGCAAATATTGACGATGATTGCCGCTATGGCAACTCCCAAAAAGGGCCAACGCACAATGTTGAGCATTCTTTTGCGGTTGGGGGAGACCTTAGTAACCTTGGGATATGTATTTTTAACGTGCATAGCATTCACTCCCTTCTACTTCGGTTTCAATTCCGTCACTTGTCAGGAGCTGATACATCTTTTCTTCAAAGGCAGGGTCAGCCGTCATTTTGGAAATCGAGAACGTGGCAACGTTTCCGCAGGTAATGACGGTACAAGCCAAGCGGTTGGTTACCTGTGCACCAAGGCAAAAATCCATATAATCGATGTGCTCCATCAATTCGTCGGGGAAGCGAACCACACCAAGGTTTGAAAATGTCGTGGTGTATATCTTTTCACCAAGAATACCGTAAACCATTTTTGCAATGGGCTGCTTGATGGCAAGCGGAAGGAGACGGATAGAGCTGACAAGATTTACCGCCGCGGTGATCATCTCGCGCATCTTTTCCTTATCCGCCTTTTCCAAGATCTGTGCATTGATCTCGGCAAGCAGCTCTTCCTTGTTGCCTATCTTTTCAATGGGAATGCGAATGCCGCAGTACATTGAAAAATTACGCACGGTTTTGGAAGGGTAGAATTTACGCATATTGACGGGGAGCTGAATATTGATGTCTCCCGTAAGCTCGTCGGTTGCGGCGGAGCAAGCATAAAACATTTGCATCAGCAAATAAGCGGTTACGGTTGCTCCGTGTGCGCGTGCTACCTCGTGCAAGCGGTCGGCATCCATCTTAAAATGCAAAATACGGCATGGACGGCGGCGTGTCAGGCGACCGTTCATCTGAGCGGCAGTCTTATCCACAAAGCCGGAGCCGGTTTTTGCCTTTTCAACCTTTGTAAAGGCGTTTTCAAATTCCTCCTGAATGGGGGTGTCGTTTACGTTCCAAATGTCACCCAAGGGAGCTTTTAGACCTAAAAGGCGCAAATATTCCGAAATGAGGCACTTAAAAAAGCTCATAGCTCCCGTGCCGTCGGTCAAAACGTGAAAGAATTCGGCACTCACACGGTTTTGATAGTACATCAGGCGGAAGGATTGCGAACCACTGAGCGACACCTTAATGGGCTGGCAGGGAATGTCATGTTCTTCTTCAATCGAAAAGCGGCGCTTTACCATGTCGAGATAATGCCAAAAGAAGCCCTTTTTGAGGGTGGTGGCAAAGCTTGAAAAACGCTTGATGGTAAAGGTGAGAGCCATTTGCAAAAGCTCGGGAATGACGCTCTCTTTGAAGTAAACGGAGAGGCGAAATACCTGCTGACTGCCGTGCTCCATCGAAATGGGATAGATCTTTGCGGCATCGTCAAGAGGAAACCACATCACCGAGGGGCGGGCATAAAATCCACCAAGGTTGGAAAGGGCCACACGAGAGAGCACCTCACTCATCGGAACACCCTTTTTATACAACAGCATAATTGCCGCCTCAAAATCGGCTCTGAACTGTTTTTTATTGTTTTTAGATACCAAAAAATGCGTGTCAAATTCCGAAAAGAATTGATGTAGCAGCTCGTTCTCTTCGGGGGAGAGCGCTTCGGTAAAGGTCGCAAATTTTGTTTTCGTATTCTTCATAAAAATCTCGTTTCAATCAAAAAAAGTAAAAGTCAATGCGGTGTTTTTTATAGTATAACACATTTTTCGCCTTTTTTCAAGACCCAAATAAAAAGGATGGCAGAGAAAAAAGTCGGGGTTCTTGAAAGAACCGTAGGGGGAACTTCTTGCAAGAAGTTCCCCCACATAAAACCGCGTCCTATTAAAAACTATGTGCATCAAGATGCTTCTGCCAAATACGTGCGCCAAAAAAGCAAACAATGGCGCCTGCAAAGGAGATGACAACCCAAGTAAGAATGGTAAAATTCCAATCAAAGGTCTCGGCAAGAGCCGCAAAGCCGTAGGTTGAGAGAGCCGCACCCACGTAGGTAGAAGCGTTGAGAATACCAGAATAGGTCGATACTCTTCCAAAAACCGCAAATCTGCGCGGCACGATAGAAATGAGCATCAGGTTAATGCCGTGCATTGCGGCAACGGTGAGCGCCATCAAAATCAGGGAAGGCACAAGTGCCGCTTTGGGAGCAAATGTGTTTACAAGGAACAAAATTGTGCAAACAATTGCCGATCCCGTAAAAATTGCCGCCGCACACGTGACCTCGTTTTTGAAAAATCTCTTTTGCAGAGCACTGAATGCAGAATAGCTGATCATTGTAAAGATGGCAAGGATCACCGTTGAAACGATCGAATTTTCCTCGCTCAGTCCAAAGGTCTCAAGCAGAAAGGACGGCATCCAGTTGGTAACGCCGTCGCGCAGCATTCCTTGCATCATAATACCCGGCATAATGAGAGCGATCGCACCGAATACGTAAAGCGGAACGGGCAACGACTTTCTCTCGGGAATGGGAGCAGGAGTAGGGGTATCCTCTGTTAAAACGTCTTTTTTTGTAAATACGCGAGGATAAAGTGCAAACCAAAGCCCAACCATAATAGCACCCCAAGCCGCGCAAAGCAGCATAATGGTGCGCCACTGCATAAAGCCCAACAACAGAGGGCAGAACAGGTATAGAGCAACGGTGGCTATCGATGAGCCCTGATTGACACGCACCGCGGCAAAGCTGTAATCCTCTGCCGAAAGATGCGTCGACATCAAGCGCACGATAGGCGGCCAAAGGAGTGCGTGGGCAAAGCCATTGATGCTCCAGATCACCGCCATTGCAGGAACGCCAGAGGTAAAAAAGATTCCCACGTTGCAAGCAACCGCAAGTGCCAGACCTGCAGGAATGATGTGTCGGGGCTTGATGCGGTCACCGAGAAAACCGCTGATGACCTGACCTGTGCCGTAAGCAACAGTCAGTCCCGTAATTACAATGGCAAGAGCAGATTTTTCCACCTGCATCTCGCTGCAAATTTTTACAAGCATGACCGCAAGATTGATGCGCATGCAGTAGCTTGTAAAATAGACGAGTGCCAAAAAATAGGCAATTTTCTTGGTTCTTGGGGAAAGCTTGGATTTCATATCAAATCAGTCTCTTTACAATTTTGATCATTCTCAAAGCAACGGGAATGAGCAATACGTTAACCGCAAACTCTACAACAAAATTGAGACCGATCAGCCCAAGAATGATAAAGGTGAGGGCGCTGGCAAATCCACCGTCAAGAGCCCAAGCGGTAAGCAGATTGTTATAAAAAACAGTCAAGCCAAGGCAAAAGATACCTGTGTTGACAATGGGGCAGGCCACTGCCGAAAGAATAACGGCAAGGTTTGGCTTTTCAAACTTTATTACGGCTTTGTATATCAAGCCCGAAACAAGACCTGCAACCGCACCCTTGAGGATGCATAGCGCTATAGTCAGAACGGGGGCTTGTGCCAACATAAGGGAGCTTGCCGCGCCTGCCGCACCGGTAACGACCTGAATGGCAACGACAATGCCGAAAACGCCGCCCAGAATTGCGCCGCTGGCAGGCCCGAACAGAATTGCGCCAAGCATAATCGGAATAAGCGTAAGTGTAATGGTAAACATTCCAATAGGAATAGAAACAAACATTTGCAATACAACTACAACCGCGGCAAACAGTGCCGTATAAATGAATTTTCTTTGATTGTCCTTCATCATTTAAGTCCTCCTTTTTTTATCTATCGCAGATGGGGCATTGAATAGCAATATTGTAGCACAGCGCGCGGCAAATGTCAATATTTGCCGCGCGTTTTTCTGTGTTATTTTTTTACCAAAACGTCCTCAATCTCGCAAATGTAAACGCGATGGAAGTCGTCAATGGGGTAGTTTTTCAGCATTTCCTTGTCAATAAAGGATGCTTTCTTGATGTCATCCGCATACATCTTGCGGCAAATCATCACCATTTCGGCTTCAAGAGGAAAGGGGACACCGTTCTCGGTCATGGCACAGGTAAGACCCGACTGTGCAAATTTGTCGCCGTCGCGACCACTGTTGCGACCGCAAAAAACAAGAGCATCGCGGTACTCCTCACCAAGAAAGGCCAAGGAGAGATAATCGCTTTTTTCGGTAATGGTATAGGTGTAGCGTTGCGGGCGGATAAAGCAAATGGCAACGGGTTTGTGCCAAAGAATGCCCATCGCGCCCCAAGAGGCAGTCATGGTGTTGGTGTGCTCACCGTCGGTGGCACTAATCAGCATCCATTGCTTATCGATGCGGTTAAAAATAGCGTCAAAGTCCTTTGCGGCAACGTGTTCAAATGTAATCATAAGGATTTTCCTTTCAGAATTTAATATCTACCTATTATCATACTCTAAAACAAGAAAAAATGCAATCGGAAAGCGAAAAGTTTACAAAAATTCACAAAAAACGCCCTTGATTATGAATGAAGTGTTAACATTTGAAAGGAAACTCTTGACAATCGGCACACAGTGTGCTATAATGGACACACAGTGTGCTGAAAGGAAGGTGAGTCTGTGGCGGTTACACAAAACGGATTGATCGTAGATGAAATGTCCAATAGAATTATTGCGGTTGCCGAACGAATGGCAATGACAAA
>JAZORZ010000065.1:0-26323 GCA_045656885.1 Eubacteriales bacterium | reverse complement strand
ATGTCAATGCGGTAGCCACCAATACCAACCTGGGTATCAATGTCATAGCCCTTCTCGCGCAGAGCATCTGCAACTCTTTGTGCAAACTCTGTTTCCAAAGGAGCGGCAACAATGCCGTATGTCTCGCCAAAGGAGCGAAGGATCATTTCTGCCTCGTCTCTGTCCTCGCGGCTGATAGCGAAGGCATATTCGAGGTATCTCTTAAGGATGCGAGGACCGTCGTTCTTTGCATCGTCAAGCATCAATTCGGCAGGGCGGAAGGATGTCACAATGTGAATCTTCTTCTTTGCACGGCTGATGGCAACGTTGAGGCGGTTTTCGCCACCCTTTTGGTTGAGCCAACCAAAGTTGTGAATCAGGCGGCCGCTTGTGTTCTTGGCATAGCCGATAGAGAACATGATCACGTCACGCTCGTCACCCTGTACGCTTTCAATGTTCTTAACAAAGAAGCCGGTGTCCTCACCGTTGTCCTTGCGGTTCATTTCCGCACGAACAACAGAGCCGAACTTGGGATCCTTCACCGATTCTTCATCGATGACGTCATAGATCATATCGCGTTGCGATACGTTGAATGCGATAACGCCAATGGTCTCGTTGTTTTGTCTTGTTGCAAAGAACTCCTTGATCAGCTCAACAACGCGCTCTGCCTCTTTGCGGTTTGCACGGCCCTGCCATACGGCATCGGTCACTTGGTGCACCTCAATGGGGGGCTTTTCGGGCTTATCGGTGTTGGGAGCAACAAACAGTCTTCCTTTATAGAATGCGTAGTTCGAGAAGTCGATGAGCTCCTCGTACTTAGAACGGTAGTGCGTGTTCAGGAGGACGTCGGGGTAACGGAAGCGAGCAAGGTCCAAAAGACTTTCTTCCTCAAGTGCTGCCGAGATCTCTGCATCCTCGTCAAGCATATCCTCAAGGTCAAAGCGACCGTCGCCCAAACTGGAGGGGCGGAGCTGCTTGTGGTCACCTGCAATGACAACCTTCTTTGCACGGGCAATGGAGGGAATACCTCTCTCAATGTAAAGCTGCGATGCCTCGTCAAAGATAACGAGGTCGAACAAATCGTTCTGTTGGGGAAGGACCTCGGATACCGCATCGGGAGTCATCAACCAAATCTTGAGTGCCTTGAAGAGCTCGAAATCGAACTTTTGAACAAACTTGGTTACGCTGCTGCGTCTGCGGCTCTCAATCGCGCGGCTGATCTCACCCTTGCGCTTGGAGGTGGTGATATACTTGATATCATCAGCCAAGAGCTTTGTAATGCGCTGGCGGGAGAGGTCTTGCTTAATTTTGATATTGTTCTCCATGGTGGAGATGATCTTTTCAAAGGAGTCGACCTTGGGGATCAGCGTGCGGTTTTCGCTCTCAAACTTCTGAATGTACTCAAACAGAATGGTGTTGTAGAGCTCATCGTTCCACTCGGTAACAGTACCGCCGCAAATCTTGTGGATCTTGCGCAGAGCCGCAAGGTAGAGGTTTTCGTGAGCGGTCAAGCTCATGACTACGGGCTTGAGGTTTGCATAGCCCGCGGTAAATTCTTTCAAGCTCTGCTTTACTGCCTCGGGCTGCTCCATCATCAGGCGAACGGTGTAAGAGCCGCCTGCCTTTTGGAAGTATGCCTTAGTAAGACTTTGAATTTCCTTGGTGAGGCGTCCCTTAGAGGTTTGACGTTTCATAAAGGATTGATTGCGCCACTCGTCTACCTTAAGGATCATTTCATCAATGGCATCGGTAAAGAGAATGAGATCGTAGTTGGAAAGATCGTCCTTCATCTTGAGGAACCACGGGTAGCGCTCAATGGTGAGCTGATAGTGGTCAAGACTGTTGGTCAGCTGTCCGTTGGCAAACTTTTTGTGAATTGCCGAGATCTCGTCATAGTTGAGGTGGAGCAATTCGTCGGTGATCACCGTACGAATGGTCTTGTAGGTCTTGATCTGCTCATGGTTTTGCAAATTGATGCGGCGGTTCTCCATATAGAGCTTATAAGGAGCTACACCGAATTCACCGGGCTTAAAGAGCTTATCTGCAATAATTTCAAGGGTAGCTACGTCGGTATCGATCTCAGCAGAAATGGGGGAGAGGTCGGGTGCTTCGATGGGCGCGTTTGCATCGGTACTCAGGAGCAGACGCTCAAGTTGACCGTAAAAGAGGTTCTTGTTATTCGCATCGTCCATCATGACCGCATAGCGGGAGAGGGTACCGAGACGCGAGTAAACAACGTCAAGCGCGGTCTTCTTTTCCGAAACCATCAAAACGTTTTTACCTTGATTTACAAACTGGGTGATCAAGCTTGTAATGGTTTGGGATTTACCCGTGCCGGGAGGGCCCTCAACAACCAGCTCGTCGGTGGTGTTGAGCGCGTGCAGAACGGTCTCCTGCGCTGAATTGAGCGCATTGATATAAACGAGAGAATCCTCGGGAATGGATTTCTTGGGGTCAAGAGAATCCAGGTTAGGGTTGTTATCATCGTGGTCGGAGTAGAAGTCGATAGAGCCGTAATCCGAAACGAGGTCGGAAACAAGGCGGTTAACAAGTCCCTTATTGAGGATCTGCTCAAAGTCACGTTGAATGGAGTTGGAATAAGCAGGGAACTTACCAACAACAATATTGTGCACAAGCTTCAGGGTGCCGCGCGTGTACTTGGGGAAGGACTCGCCGGGGTACTCGGTAAACTTCTTGAGCTCGTCACTGTTGTATTCAATGCGAATATCGTTGGAAGCGTAAAAATCAAGCAATCCCTGCAGGAAGGTATCGGGGTTGATCTCCTCGGGTATGCAGTCGGGCATAGGGGTGGTAATACCGTTGAACTTGAAATGCGCCAAAACCAACGTGCTGTTATATACAACGTCACGGGTGGGGTCAAGAGAAATCGAAATGGAAGTTGTATTTCTGTCAAGCACTACGGGGAAGAGACACAGAGGAGCGCGAATGCCGAACTCACCGTTGGAAAGGCAGCCCTGCACAAAGGGATAACCGATATAAAGATCGTTTTGACCCTTGTCGCGCATATCGCGTGTGCTCTCGCGAATGAGGTTGACAAGATTCTTATATCTTTCGCGAGCAGGATTGGTACGGGAAAGATCTTGGTCTGCCGCCTCAGAGATTACCACGGGCTCTTTAGCCGAGAAGAGAATATCAAGAGGGTTGTAGCGGCCGTTTGCATCAAACAGGTCAACCGCATATTTTGCCGCCAGCTTGGGCAAAAAGAGCATGCGATTGGTCTTGTTGATGTTAATGAGCTTTTTGGAAAGCTCACGCAAGGTCTCCTCCACGTGATCCGAAACAAGCTCAGCACCCTCCTCTGTCTTACCGCCGTTGATAACGGAAAGAAATTCGGGCGCGAAGTTTTCTACAAATGCGGGACCTACACCTGCAATGCTATAAAAGTCCGAGGCCTTTTGGGGCATCAGACGTACCATTTCGCGCAAAGCATCATCGGGGCAAACCGTGGGGGTTCTGCCCGTTTTTGCTTTTTCGCGTTCTCTTATTTTTTGGCGCAAAAGGTAGAGCGCTTCAAAGAGTTCCATATCACGATTCATTCAAACAATCCTTCTTTCGTCAAGAGTATATAACTCATAAAAGTCTATCTAATTAAGTATATCATATTTTCACATATCCGTCAAGTTCTTTTGGATGGATTTTAGAACTTTTTTCAAAAAATAAGCAACAAAAAGAGCAGAGAACCCATAAAAATTCCGTTGTTTTTTTCGCTTGTTAAAATCCTGTAAAAAATCCGAAAAAAATCGAAAAAATTTTCAACTTTTTTTCAAAAACCCCTTGTCAAATGCGAAAAAATAGGTTATAATATATGCAGAAGTGGAGCAAAGTGGTGTAAAGTGTTTCAAAGTGGAGCGAATTCATCATTTTTCTTCCAAAATTTAGGAAAGGAGACACAAGCAATGTTCGGCGGAGAATATCGTCACAGCAAGGATAGCAAAAACAGAGTTTTTATGCCCGCAAAGTTGCGCGAGGAGCTCGGTGAGAGCTTTGTAATCGCAAAGGACATTCGCGAGAAGTGTCTCAAGGTTTATTCGCTTGCAGGGTGGGAGGAATACATCGCACCTCTGAAGGCACAAAACCGTAAGCTTTCCGAAAAGATCCTGCGCTTTTTGCACGCATCTCTCACACAGGTAACGCCCGATTCGCAGGGCAGAGTTGTGATTCCGCAAGAGCTTGTTGAGTACGCGGCAATTGAACGCAACATTGTGGTAGTCGGCTGCGGCGATTACGCCGAGATCTGGGCTGAATCCACCTACGACGCAAACAAAGCAGAAATCGATCTTGCCGAACTGATTGGTGAGCTCGAGGAGCTTGGACTTTAATAAATAGTAAGAAAAAGATGTAAGGAGAAGGGAAATGGAAGAGCAAATCGCGTTTTCGCATTATTCGGTACTGCTCAATGAATGTATCGAAGGTCTTGCCATTCGTCCCGACGGTATTTACATCGACGGAACAGCAGGCGGTGCAGGACACAGCTCCGTTATCGCCTCTCACCTCGGTGAGGGCGGCAAGCTCTTGGCCCTCGATCAGGATGCCACGGCAGTAGCCGTTGCCACCGAGCGACTTGCTCGCTTTGGCGAAAGAGCCGAAGTGGTACACAGCAACTTCTGCGATCTTGCAAGGGTTTGTGAGGAGCGCGGCATCGAGCATATCGATGGGCTTCTTCTTGACCTTGGCGTTTCTTCCTATCAGTTAGATACGGCAGAGCGCGGCTTTTCCTACCGTTCCGATGCGCCCTTGGATATGCGTATGGACGCAACCAAGACGCTCACTGCTAAAAAAATTGTAAATGAATATTCCGAGGATGCTCTCAAACGTATCCTCTTTGAATACGGTGAAGAACGTTTTTCTTCCCGCATCGCATCAAATATTATCCGCGCACGGCAAACGGCACCGATCGAGACCACAGGGGAACTGGTCGAGATCATCAAACGCTCCGTTCCTGCGCACCACGGAGATGGCGGACACCATCCGGCAATGCGAACCTTCCAAGCGTTACGCATTGAGGTCAACGCAGAGCTTGATGTGATTGCTCCGGCAATCAAGTCCGCCGTGTCCCTCTTAAACAAAGGGGGGCGCATCGCCATCATTACCTTCCATTCACTTGAGGATCGCATCGTTAAGCAAACGTTTGCCTCTTTAACAGGTGGTTGTACCTGTCCTAAGAACTTTCCAATCTGCGTATGCGGCAACAAGCCAAAGGTGAAGATTTTAACCAAGAAACCGATCCTGCCCTCCACCGAGGAGCTGGCAGTCAACTCTCGTTCACACAGCGCAAAGCTTCGCATTGCCGAAAAGCTGTAAGCGAGTCAATTATATAATAGAAGGGAACCGAGCATTATGAACCGTCAAGATACACAACTGAATAGTGCGTCTGTCGGTCGCATGCTTGAGGTCAGCACCGTCGCAAAGGTGCAGGCCATTACCCAACAGTTCGGTGCGCGTGGCATAGCCAAGGCGGTTGCTGTGCAAAATGCCGAGCAGATCCAAAAAGAAACCGAAACCCGTAAGCTTGCTCCCACCGCATATCGTCTTTCTTCTATGAGTAATGCCACCGTTAGCGGTCGCTACCGCCACGGTAAGGAGACGATGTCGGGGAAGGATCTTATCCAATATTTCAACGAGACACGTGCACTTCGCACAAGGGAAGAGGATTTTTCCACACTTCCCGCAAGTGATGAAAGCGTGTTCTTGGGTGAGTGCGAAAAGCCCTGCCAAGCTGTTGTAAAATACGAAGAGCAGGCGACCTTAAAGGACAAAATCGCAGCACTCCCCGCACAAATCAGGCATTTGCCTGCTAAAACCGTTCAATTTATCCGCACGTCGGCCCCTGCGTGGTTCGATTTTTCACCCGTCGACACTACGCCGGGGACGCGCCGGTTTCCTCTTTCCGCTTTTGCCGCTATCATAGCGGTTGCCGTATCCCTGATGCTCATCGTTGCAAGCTCTGTTATGATCCATCACGGAGAAAAGCGTGTCAGCCAACTCACAGTGGAGCTCTCCGAGCTTGCAGGCGAGGTATCGGATCTGCAGTCCGAGCTTGACGTTAAGAATGACCTGTTAGCCATTCGCAACATCGCAACCGATGAGTTTGGTATGGTTGAGGAAAAATACGTAAAAATGCAGTACCTTTCTATGGGTTCCGGCGATTCCATCGAGGTATTTGAAGAGAAGAAGCAGGAAACGGTTGGAATATCCGCTATTTTGAGTGCAATCGGATTAAAATGATTGGCAGTTATCATAATTGTGCCACTCTCTTCATAATATAAAAGAGCATGGAAAAGCGAGGAGTATACCTCGCTTTTCGTGCAGAAATAACGGGAAAGGAGTGGCGAAATGGAAGAGAAAAAAGTAGTACATACAGGCAGGAGCGAAGGCAATCTTCATCCAAAAACGGTAGGGCGTGCGGCCATACTGTTGGGGATTGCGGTTTTGCTCTTTTCTGCTCTTTTGGTGCGTATTTTTCTGTTGCAAACGGTAAAATATGAGCACTACCGCCAAAAGGTTTTAGAGCAGATTACTACCGAATCTTCCGTAAATGCCTCTCGCGGTAACATATACGATGCCAACGGCGTCCTTCTCGCAACCAACGTTACCACCTATCGTGTCTTTTTGTCGCCTTCTTCTATCGCGCGCGCGCAAAGCATGCACAACGCAGAGGGAAGTAACGTTCAGCTTGACACACTTATTTCCGAAAATCTCTCCAAGCTTCTCGGCGTCTCCTACGACTTCGTTCTCAAGCAAACCACTTATACAAAATACCTCGACCGCACGGTTGCCCGTGAGGTAAACGAGGATACCGCCGATCTTGTTCGCGCATTCATCGACGAATACGATCTCGAGCAGATGATCTATCTGGAAAGCACCTATACGCGCCATTATCCGTATTCGGCATTGGCATCTCACGTTCTCGGCTTTACGGGAAGTGACGGTACGGGACTTTACGGCCTGGAATTTCAATACAACAAAATGCTGGCGGGAACCAACGGCCGCTACATTACGGCACGCGATTCCTCGGGCAACGAAATGCCTTATGCGTTCAAGGAGTACATTCCCGCACAAAACGGTTATCACGTCAATACAACCATCGACGTTTTCGTACAGTCCGCACTTGAGGAGCAGCTACAAAACGCATACCTCGAATCGGGCGGACAAAACCGCGCGGCAGGCATTGTCATGAACGTTAAAACGGGTGCCGTCCTCGGTATGGCGGTATATCCCGATTTCGACCTTAACAACCCGCGCGAGCTTGATGAGCAGTCTCTTGCCACCCTTGAAAAATTCGGTTATGAGGTTGGCAGTGATGCATACAATACACTCAAGCAAAACCTGCAGCTCAATATGTGGTCCAATAAGGCGATCACCGAATCCTACATTCCCGGCTCTACCTTCAAGGTTATGACGGCCTCTATGGCACTTGAAGAAGATGTTGTCACCCTCACCGAGAGTAACAACTGCACGGGCTCCTTAACGGTTTTGGGGCAGAACATTCACTGCCACAAGGTCAAGGGACACGGAGCACTCACCTTTGCCGAGGGCATTCAGCAGTCCTGCAACCCTTGGTTGATGAAGGTAGGACTTCGCCTTGGCACCAACACCTTTTATAACTATCTCAAAGCATTCGGTTACCTTGAAAGAACAGGTATCGACCTGCCCGGCGAGGGCGGTGGCGTGTTTGCTGCACAAAACGCCTTTACCGATCTTGACCTTGCCATTTACGCATTCGGTCAAAACTTCAACGTAACTCTCATTCAACAG
This sequence comes from Eubacteriales bacterium, assembly GCA_045656885.1. GTDB lineage: Bacteria > Bacillota > Clostridia > Oscillospirales > CAG-272 > UMGS1865. Next base: position 18,568 of record JAZORZ010000065.1, on the reverse strand, counting down.
ATCACGGCGGTTTCCGCCGTAGCAAACGGCGGTTACCTTGTAACACCGCACTTCGTTTCTTCCATCACCGACCAAAACGGCAACCTCATTCAGTCCTTTGACGATCACATTCGCCGTCAGGTGGTCAGTGAGAGCGTCTGCCAAACTGTTGCAAAGATCCTCGAAGAGGGTGTTTCAGGCACGGGCGGAGCCAAGAACGCATACGTTGCGGGCTACCGACTCGCCGCAAAGACCGGTACTTCCGAAAAGAAGGAACGAGAATGCCCCTTGTGCGGATATACCGCAACTCCTCAAACCATTGAGGGCGTGGGAATGTTCGTTTGCACGATGTGCAGCTACACGGGTATTCCTGCAGAATTCCAAGTCAGCGAAAAATACGTTTGCTCCACCGTGGCTTTTGCACCTGCCGATGATCCGCAGTATGCCATCATCATTATGGTCGACGAGCCCACCGAGGGCACGCTCTACGGTAGTGTTGTAGCAGCACCTTACGTTGCAAACGTAATGGAGACCATTCTGCCTTACCTTGGTGTTGAAGCGGTCTACACCGATAAGGAGCTCGCCAATATGGCAACCAAGATTCCCAACTTGGTTGGCTACACCGTTTCGGCAGCAAGAAGTTACTGCCAAAGAAACGGACTTGATATAGAAATCGTAGGCCCCGACGAGGGCATCATTCGCCGCCAATATCCCGAGGACGGAACGGTGGTAGAGAAGAACTCGGCAAGAATTTTGGCCTATACCGATAAAGAAACGCCTACCGAGACCGTCAAGGTTCCCGATGTTACGGGAATGAGCGCGGTTGCAGCAAATCAGGTGCTTATCAATGCGGGGCTGAATATCCGCATTCTCGGCACCAAAAACTATCTCAGCGGCACGGGTGCTACTGTTATTTCGCAATCGATTGCCGCAGGCGAGGTCGTTCCCAAGGGAACTGTGGTCGAGGTTACCTTCCGTTACCTTGATGATAAGGATTTTGACGAATACCTGCCGCAAATAAACTAAAGTAAATTGACAGACCTTCTGTCGGGAAGTTGAAAGAAATTTTCAAACCTGGGAGGGAAGGGCTGTGAAACTCAAAGATCTGTGCCATGCTTCGGGCATTTGTTGCCCGGATGTATATTTTGATTGTGAGATCGAGGATATTTGTACCGATTCTCGCAAAAAGATGAAGAACGCAATGTTTGTCTGCCTCTTTGGCACGCAATTCGATTCGCACGATTATATCGACGATGCCATAGCAAACGGTGCTGTCTGTATTTTAACAGACAGCAACCGCCCGCAAAAGAGAAAGCAAGAGGGAATCGCCTATTTGGAGTGCGACGATCCCCGCGCAGCACTCGCACACCTGTGGCATGCTTGGTACGGCTTTCCTTGCCGCGACCTCAAGCTCATAGGTGTTACGGGAACCAACGGAAAAACAAGTGTGGCGCATATGCTACGCACAATTTTACGCACCGCTTTTCACACCTGCGGTATCATCGGTACGGTAGGATGCGAAGGCGAGAAGGGAAGTATCGAAACTGTCACCGAGGCAGGGTTATCCAATCTGACTACTCCCGACCCACGCGACCTTTACCGTATTTTTGCACAGATGCGTGATGAGGGCGTTGAATACGTGGTGATGGAGGTCTCCTCACACGCACTTGCACTCGGCAAGCTTGCACCCATCACATTCGAGGCGGCGATCTTTACTAACCTCTCCCCCGAGCATCTCGATTTTCACAAAACGATGGAATCCTACGCCGCGGCAAAAGCAAGCTTGTTTCAAAAAACAAAATTGGCCGTGTGCAATGCCGACTCGCCTTACTGTGAGCGCATGCTGCAGGATACCACTTGCCGTAGCATCACCTGCACGGTTAAAGAAAAAAACGCCGATTACAGTGCCGACGAGATCGAAAGCCGTTCACAAAACGGTGTGGCTTACCGTCTCTCTTCCGCACGAACAAGATTGCGCATCTCCTGCCCGATCGCAGGGGAGTTCACCGTCATGAACTCGATGCAAGCCGCCATTTGCGCCCTGGAGCTTGGCTGCAGTCCCGCCGCCATCAAAACGGCACTTGCCACAATGGGCGGCGTAAAGGGAAGAATGGAGCGCGTGCGACTTGGGCTTGAAGCCGATTTCTCGGTGCTCATCGATTATGCACACACCCCCGATGCCCTTGAAAAGCTCCTTCTGACTGCCCGTGACCTCGTGCAAAAGGGTGGCAGGACTGTAGTGTTGTTCGGTTGCGGTGGAGACCGTGATCGCACCAAGCGAGCCGTTATGGGCGAGATCGCAGCACGGCTTGCCGATCATGTGATCATCACCTCGGACAATTCCCGCAGTGAGGATCCCATGCAAATCATTTGCCAGATCGTCTCTGGCATACCGCCCCAAAAGGCATATACCGTGATTCCCGACCGCGCCTCCGCCATTCGCTATGCAATTGAAAACGCAAAAGCGGGCGACCTGATCCTTTTGGCGGGCAAGGGACACGAGGAATACGAGATCGTAGGAGGGGAACGCCGCCCGTTCTGCGAGGGACGCCTTGTTAAGGAGGCATTCCGCTCTCGCTTACGTACACAAAACGGCGAAGATGAAAACAAAGGAGAACCGACTGTATGAAGATCACACTTTCCATGCAGAATGGTATCACGGCGCACGCACTTGCCCGTATGTGCCGCGGTGTCTTGCAAAATGAAGATAATGCAAACTTAAATATAAAATCTATTTGTACCGATTCTCGCGAGGTTGATGAAAATACCGCGTTCTTTGCTCTTGTGGGCGAGCGTGTCAACGGTCACGATTACATCCCCGTAGCCATCGAGGCAGGGTGCCGTTGCATCGTCAGCCAAGAGCCCGTCAGCCCTGAGATCATCACCTCGGGCGTTGCGGTGATCGCCGTTAAGGATAGTGAAATGGCACTCTCCTATATGGCAAGCGCACAGCTTGAGGGAAAGGCCTTTCCAAGAGTAGCCGTTACGGGCAGTGTGGGCAAGACCACCACCAAGGATATGATCGCCGCCGTTATGCGCGAGGGAAAAAACACCTACGTTTCCGCGGGCAATCACAACAGTGTTATCGGTATGCCGCTCTCTGTTATGGAGATCCCCGAGGATTGCGAATGTGCCGTTTTGGAAATGGGCATGAGCAACTTTGGCGAAATCGAGCGTATGTCGCTCGTTGCCGAGCCGGATATTGCCGTTATCACAAACATCGGTACCTCGCACATGGAAACACTCGGTGACCGCGGCGGGATCTTTCGCGCAAAGCTTGAGGTTCTGTGCGGACTGAAAAAAGGGGGATATCTCATTCTCAACGGTGATCAGCCGATTCTTTCGGGCGTCGGCGGCAGAAGTTACCACACCCTTTATGTATCGCTCAAGCGACCGAATGCCGACTTTTTTGCACAAAATATTCGTGTTGAGCTCGGCGGAACGTATTTTGACGTAGTTTACAAGGGAGAGACATATCCCGATTTCTACGTTTCCGTCAGTGGACGCCACAACGTCTTGGCGGCACTTTACGCCTTTGCCGTGGGTACTCTGCAGGGATTGACACCCGAACAGATCAAGAACGGACTCAAAAGCTTCCAAGCCGCAGGTATGCGTCAGCAGATCAAGCAGTTTGGCGGTATGACTATCCTCGAGGATTGCTACAATGCCTCTCCCGAATCGATGAGAGCTGCGATCGACGTTTTGTGTGAGTGCGCTCCGAAGGAGGGACGCCGCGTAGCCGTCCTTGGCGATATGCTTGAGCTTGGTAAGGAGAGCATCACCTTCCACCGCGGTGTGGGCAGATATCTCAAAAGACACGGCGTTGATCTCTTGGTTGCCATTGGCAATGACGGAGCCGAGATTGCACTGGGCGCGGTTGCCGACGGATTTTCCCCCACAAACGTTTTGATTTTTATTGACAGAGACGATATCGACGCAATCGTTAAGGGCTTGACATCCTGTCTCAAGGCAGGGGATACGGTCCTGTTTAAGGCAAGCCGCGGCGTGCGGCTCGAACGTGTGGTATCTGCACTTAAAGAAATCTACGAATGATAAAAAAGAGAGGATATACAGATGACTGAACTTACCATCATCTTTGTACTCGTCACGCTTGGCGTTTTTGCTCTTACGGCATTGGCGGAGCGCATTTTAATTCCAATATTGCGTTCGCATAAGGCAGGGCAAAAGATCCTTGACATCGGCCCTCGCTGGCACAAATCCAAAGAGGGAACTCCCATTATGGGTGGCATCGGCTTTATTTTGGCAATTCTTATAGCCGTTGCGAGCTTCTTTGTTTACGCCGGCATCAAGGGCAACGCCCCCGATTACATTCCGCTAGCACTCACCCTTGCATTTGCAGTCGGGCACGGTGCTATCGGCTTTGTTGATGACTACTCCAAGCTCATCAAAAAGCAAAACGAGGGCTTGACAAGAAAGCAAAAGCTGGTTTTGCAATTTGCCGTTACGGCGGGCTATCTTTGCGTAATGGGATATACGGGCAACCTGCCGCGTGAGATTATCATTCCCGTTATCAATCTCCCCATTCGCGGCTTCGTATGGTACGTTCTCGCAGGCGTGTTGACCATCGGCGTGATCAACGGTGCCAACTTTACCGATGGACTTGACGGACTTGCTTCCTCGGTCACCTGCGTTATCGGCGTTTTCCTCGCCGTTTTCGCAATGCTTGCAAACGATCTTGGACTTTCTATCGTCGGTGGTGCTATTATTGGCGCAACGCTCGGATTTTTACTCTACAACTTCCACCCCGCAAGAGTGTTTATGGGGGACACGGGCTCGCTCTTCCTCGGCGGCATCGTTATGGGTGCAATCTTCCAAACGGGCAAGCCATTGCTTTTGTTCCTCGTCTGCGGCGTTTATATCCTCGAGCTGCTCTCCACCGTATTGCAGATTCTTTATTTTAAGCTTACCCACGGCAAGCGACTTTTCAAAATGGCACCTATCCATCATCATTTTGAAAAATGCGGCTGGGGAGAGAACAAGATCGTTCTCGTGTTCTCCCTTGTCGAGCTTGCATTCTGTGTCTTAGCATTTATTCTCACAAGATAAAACATTTAAAAGGAGACCTTTGCCATGAACCAACAACCGAATACCGCAAAGCGCTCCTTCAGCTTTTGGAAGAAACCTGCGAGCGCAAATGAAGCTCAACCCAACGCCACCCCGACGGGTGCGGTGAAGGGAACCGTTGATATACCGTTCCTTCTCATCACTGCGGCACTTGTGCTTTTTGGCTGTGTTATGATATACAGTGCATCCTTTGTGTTTGCGCAAAAGCACCATGACACTTCCACCTACTTCATTGTTCGCCACGTTATCTTTTTGATGATGGCAGTTGCCTTTACGGCAGTTGTGGTCAGATTCTGCACACCAAGATTTTGGTATGATTTCAGTTATATCTTCTACGGCATTTCCATCGTGCTCCTTCTTTTGGTTCTCACTCCTTTGGGAACCGACCTCAACAGTGGCGCACGCCGTTGGATTGACCTTAAGATCATCACCTTACAGCCCTCAGAGCTTGCAAAGCTTGCTCTTGTTTTGACCTTGGCGCGTTTTTTGACAACGCATCAGGATAAGGTGCTTTCGCCTTACAAGTTTGGCGGAGATTTCAAATACGGTGTTCTTTACCCCGGATTGATGATTGCGGGCGTTGGCGGACTGGTTGCTCTCGAAAAACATATTTCGGCACTTGCCATTATCGGTATGCTCGGCATTAGTTTGATGTTCCTTGGCGGCACGCGCTTCAAATGGATCGCATCCCTTGCCGGCGTCATTGCTGTTGCGGCTTGCATGCTCATCATCTTCTTCCCATACGCATTTGCGCGTGTTGACACTTGGCTCAACATTGAGGAGGCCGACCCCCTCGGCTCTGCTTGGCAGACCCTGCAAGGACTGATGGCCATTGGTTCAGGCGGACTTTTTGGAAAGGGACTTGGCAACAGCCAACAAAAATACGGCTTTGTTTCACAGCCCCAAAACGACTTTATTTTTACCATCATCTGCGAGGAATTCGGCTTTATCGGTGCTATTCTCGTAATCGGACTGTTCGTCGCCTTTGTTTGGCGCGGCTTCCACATTGCACGCCATGCCCCCGACAAGTGTTCGGCACTCATCGTTTACGGACTCACCTTCAAGGTCGCCCTTCAGGTCATCTTAAATATCGCAGTTGTTACAAACTCCATGCCCAATACGGGCATTTCACTGCCGTTCTTCAGCTACGGCGGAACCTCACTGATGCTGCAGATCTTCGAGGTCGGTATTATTCTCGCTATCTCGCGTTATGCATCGCACAAAAAAATATAAAGCAGGAAAGGAAAGAGGCAAATGAAAAAAATCAGAACACAGCAGTTTTTCAAAACCTTATATACATCTATGGGCATCGGCGGCGCATTTTTGCTCTTTGTGCTCATCTTTGGCAGAAGCATTGCCGCACAGAACTTTGACGTGCTGATCGGTTGTGCATTCACCGTGCTGGGACTTGCCGCCATTAGCTTTTTGGCGTTCTGCTTTTTGCCGTACTTTCACGGCGACCGCCGTTGGTTTGCCATTCCGTCTCTGCTGACCGCTGTATTTATGCTCGGCACGGCAATGCTGTGGCAATTCCCCGCAGGAGGCATCTGATATGCGTGTGTTACTTACAGGCGGCGGCACGGCTGGGCACATCAACCCCGCGCTCGCCATTGCAGAAACCATCCTGAGAAATTCACCCAACTCCACGGTAGAGTTTGTAGGTGTTGCGGGCGGCAAGGAGGATGAACTCGTTGTGCGTGCGGGATATAAGCTCCACCACGTAAAATCCTCGGCACTGCAAGGCAAAAAGGGAATTGGACGCTTTGCGGCTCTGGCACTTGCGGCAACCTCGCCGTATCTCCCATCAACCGTTTCCATCATCAAAAAATTCAAGCCCGATATCGTCATCGGTACGGGCGGATATGCCTGCTGGCCTATTATGGCTGCTGCGGCAAGAATGGGCATTCCTACCGCTCTGCACGAATCCAATGCACACCCGGGACTTGCAGTTCGCCGATTGCAAAGCAAGGTCGACCGCATCTGGACCAACTTTCCCGAAACCGCCGCGACGCTTGGCAATACTTCCAAGACGGTGTGTGTAGGCAACCCCATTTTGCAGGATTTCTCCACAATTGACCGTGAAACTGCCCGAGCAAAGCTTGGTATTAAAAAAGATCAAAAGCTCATTCTCTCCTTTGGCGGTAGTAACGGAGCAGAGAAGCTCAACCAAGCTGTAATCGAGTTTATGAGATCGGTTGTTGCAAAGGATAAAAGCATCATTCATCTGCACGCAAGCGGAAAGATCAACTACGAGGATACCAATAAGCTTTTCGGTGAGGCAGGATTGGAAGGTGCAACAAACTGTATTCTGCGCTCTTACATTTACGATATGCCCACCCAAATGGCGGCGGCAGACCTTGTGATCGCACGTGCGGGGGCAATGACACTCTCCGAGCTCGCACTGATGAAAAAAGCGTGCGTGCTCGTGCCGTCTCCCTACGTAGCCGAAAACCATCAATACAAAAACGCTAAAGCACTTGCCGATGCAGGTGCCGCGACTCTGGTTGAGGAAAAAGAGCTCGAGGAGGGCAAGCTAACCGCCGCCGTGTGCGAGCTTCTTGCATCTGAGGCGCGTTTGAAAGAACAGCAAACGAGCATCGCATCCTTTGCAAGAGAGGATGCCTGCAGCCGTATTTGGCAGGATATTACCCGACTGACAAGCAAATGATGAACAGGAAAGGACGACAAAATCCATGAATACAAGAAACACCGCTCCCGCACGCATTCGCATTGAGGAGCCGACACAACAGCAAATGAGACAGCCGCAAAGAAGAAAGCCAGACGAGAATGTTCTGCACATTCTCCGTCTCGGTATGTTTATTTCCGGCGCGGTCATTCTGGTGCTTGCACTGGCAATGCTGATCCTTCCCGCAATCAAAATCAATAACATCGTGGTGGAGGGCAATACCTTTTTTGACGATGAATACGTTATTGAAAAGGCAGGCATCGCTACGGGAGATGAGCTGTTTGGCTGGAATATGCAAGAGGCGTGCGACGCTATCATGGCGGCGTATCCTTATGCAAGCGATATTTATGTCAGCATCGAGCTTTTCACGGTAAAAATCGAGATCGTAGAAAAGCCGACGGTGATGTACGCGGAGTATCAAGACCAATATTTCTCCTTTGACCGCACCTTGCGCGTATTGGAGATCAAAGCAGACGGGGAAGAGACATTTTCCCCGTTTCTGCATGTCAAGCTTCCCGAGGTTTCGGGTATTCGCGTAGGTAGCACCGTTCAGTTTGCCGAGGCAGGCACCGAGCTTTCCTATATGACGCAGCTCCTTGACGACCTTTACAATCACAACCTTTTGGAGCGCGTTACCTACGTGGATCTTTCCAACCGGTTTTCACTTTCCTTTATTCTTGAAAACACCGTTCGTGTGGAGATCGGGGCGCTAAAGGACATGAATGTTAAGCTAACTCTGCTCAAGGAAGAGCTGAACAAAAATCCCATCAACCACAATATCTATGCGGTCATCGACGTTTCAAACACAACCAAGCCGATTTACAGGGAAATCAGTGCAGAAAACCTCTTTGACTGAGCACTTTTTGGCAAAGGGCGACATTTTTCGGCAAAAGTACGACATTTTTTGAAAAATAATTGAAAAAACTTAAAAAAAATTCAAAAAAACACTTGAAAAAAATAAAAAAACATTGTATTATATTATATAGAGTGTAAATTTGTGCCCGCAAGTAGGGTAACAAGACCAAAAATAATGATTTGTAAAAAGTTCGGAGGAAAAAAACCATGACATTTGAACATGATGATAGCCTGGAATGTGGCGTCAATATTAAGGTTATCGGCGTAGGCGGCGGCGGAAACAACGCGGTCAACCGCATGATCGTAACCAACATTCGTGGCGTAGAGTTCGTATCTGTCAACACCGACCGTCAAGCTCTGCGTAAATCCGAGGCCCCCAGTCAACTCGTCATTGGTGAAAAGATTACCAAGGGCTTTGGCGCGGGTGCTAACCCCCAAATCGGTGCACGTGCAGCCGAGGAGTCCATTGACGATATTCGTGCAATTCTTGAGGGTACCGATATGGTATTCATCACCGCAGGTATGGGCGGCGGAACCGGAACCGGTGCTGCTCCTGTTGTTGCGCGCGCTGCAAGAGAAATGGATATCCTTACTGTTGGTATCGTAACCAAGCCGTTCGCATTTGAAGGTAAGAAGAGATACGAGCAAGCAGAGGCAGGTATTGCCGAGCTGGCACAGTACGTTGACTCTCTTATCGTAATCCCCAACGAAAGACTGAAGCAGGTTTCCAACAACAAGCTCACTCTTTCCAATGCTTTCGGTATTGCCGATGACGTTCTCCGTCGCGGTGTACAAAGCATCTCGGGTCTTATCAACATTCCCAGCTTTATCAACCTCGACTTTGCCGACGTTACCAGCGTTATGGCAAACGCGGGCTACGCACACATGGGCGTAGGTGCCGCTACCGGTAAGGATAAGGCAGAGGAAGCTGCAAAGGAAGCAATCTCCAGCCCGCTGCTTGAAACCTCTATCAAGGGCGCAAAGGGTATCCTTATCAGCATTTCCGTATCTCCCGACGTTGGCTTGGAAGAGGTAGACCTCGCATCCACCATCATTTCTCAGGAAGCAAGCCCCGATGCAAATATCATCTGGGGTGTTGGCTTTGATGAGGAGCTCGAGGACGAAATGAGAATTACCATTGTTGCAACCGGTTTTGAAAAGAAGCCCGAGGATGCAACCCGTAACATCAGCAACCTCAGACCCAACGAAAACTCTCCCTACAGAACAGCAAAGCCCGCTCCCGCACCGGCTCCCGCTCCTGTAGCAGCACCTGCTCCTGCACAAAAGCCCGCAGCACAACCCGTAGTAAAGAAGGTTGTAAAGCCCGTTCAAAAGCCCATTCACAAGGACGAGGACGATGATTTCGGCGATCTGTTCGATATGCTGAAGAAGAGATAATTCAAAAAGAACATAAAAAATCAGGAGAACCGTGAGGTTCTCCTGATTTTTTGTTTTAGAGCAACTTTCTTTTAATCACCTTCAGGGTCTTTTCAACTGTTTTTTGCTCAAAATTGGAATACAGATCAAAATTGCTGAAGGTTCCGCCTTCGTTGTTTGACCAACCGATCAGCCATTTGCCTTGCAAATCTTCACTCAAATTGTCGCTGTCAGAGGTATAGCGGAAGATATGATAGATTTCCTTTTTCTTTACTTTTCCAAGATATTCAATCTTATCGGGCACTTTTCCAAGCTCGGTGGGGAATGTTAGCCAGTGCACAAGATCACTCTTGGCAAGATACTCTTCGTTTGCCAATTCCTGAGGGAAGAGATTGGTTTTGCCGTGCATTTTCAAAATTGCATAGGTCATATCGGCATAAACAATGTCATTTGCCAAAGAAACAATAATCTCTTGGGGGATTTCCTGTTTTGCTGCCAATAAGCTGCGAACTGTATAATAGCGAATGCTCGATTTTTCAATTTTCAGCAGTGCTTTCAAGTTGGTAAGGATTTCATCTGTTGCAAAATGCTGGGCAACGTCAGAAAGCATTTCCAAGCTAGTGCACATTTCCTCGGTCAATTCTGTACTCAAATAGAATTTTAACTGACCGTTGATGTAATCAGCAAAGAGCTTTTTGGAGTCATCGGGCAGGGAAGAAATCAGATGTTGATAATGCAACAATCCATTGTAAAGCTGTGCTTTTTGATACTCGTCCTTGAGCGGGATCAAAGCACAGAGCAAACGCTCAACGCTCTCTTTTTCTTTGTTTCCACGCTCAAAAATATCGTCAACGGCACGTTCGATAAAACGTTCCTTGTTAACAATCTTAACCAAAGTTTTAATATCGTTCAAATTTTCTTCGGGGACTTGTGCAGCAGAGGGATGGCAGAGAATAACAATGCCCATCAAATTATCCTCATAAGAGAACATCTCATCCTTTTGGCGATACGTATTTGCTTGGGGAATGGCAGAAATCAGCTTTTTGATTTCCGTGAAGGCGAAAGCGACAATTTCTTCTTTCTCACCATGAGGAATATTACCTTTCTTGCTTTCAATGGACTTGACAATAACAGAGAGTATACGCGCTTTTTGGTCGTAAGACTCTGTTTCGATGATATGATTAAGCAAGTCTGTGAATTGTGTCATAGTAGAAGCTCCTTTGCTCGTTTTATGAAAATATTATAGCACAAAACAGTTCTTTTGTCAACAATCCGTGTGGGATACTCGCCTTCGGTGAGATTTTTTCGCCGCGCCGCTTGTTAAAAAGATCATCACAAAAGAAGCCCCAAAAGAAGACGAACCAAGGTTCGCCTTCTTTTTTATCTTACATTTTATTAAGTAATTCAAAAATATTTGCTTTGATTTGAGAAAATTGATTGTCCAATGCTTGATATACTTCTTCCGCAGTTGTGTCATCATCATAAAAGAATGACTTGGTAGAGAAGACATACCACCACTCCCAGTCACTCTTATTTTCTTGTTGGTTTAGTATATTTCTAACCTTGCGGAATGTATACTTGATTGCTTCTGGTGCATTCGTATTACTGAAAGTAAGAACCATGTTGAACTTACCTTTATAGTTTTTAATTTCATATGCATAAAAATGACCGTTTCTCCAGCCACTTTCCAAATTATCATAGTAGGGGAAGATATTGTCTAAGTCTGATGTTGTAAACCGAGTGTACTTTTTGTTGGATTTAAGATGTCCGTAACTAATGGCACCAGAATTTGTTTTTTTGTTGCACCATTCACGGATGTAGGACAACACGTTTGAGTTGAAAGTTGAATGAACTATATTTTCCTTGAATTTTGGCGGATATATGAATTGTTCATTTTCCTTTTGAAAAGTCACCTCATTAAATCTCAAAACTTTTATCCCTGCATCAAAATAATCGGTGTTGATAACCAATTGATAATCTGTCGGTCGTGTATGTTTGTTTTTTATGTTATGGTCTTCCTCTTTCAGAACTTTGCAAATATAAATTTTATCTAAAACCTTTTTTATTTCTGCGTAATCATAAGAAGGAAGTGCTTTTAACTCCTTTATGATGTCACTTACTGTGACAATATGCTCATCGGTAAATACATCGTTGTAGGTGAAAGATTCAGCGCAATTTAGATATGACGATTGATAAGGTTCCTTACGACTTCCATTATATTTATCAATCCAAACAGGTTCATGAATTGTTTTAACAACCTTGTCTCTGTAGGTGTAATTAAAAATGCTGTCTCTTCTAATTTTTTGCCAAAGTTCGAGAGCGGCTTCGCTAACGAAATAATGATCCTTTGGAATTTGATATTGTCGAATTGTTTGATTTAACAAATACTTGCATTGAGTTACTGTAAGTACCTCACCCGAATCTGTCGTTTCAGTTAGGCAATCATGATTTTTTATTCCAATCAAAAGGTTAATAATAATATCAAAAATTCTGTTTTGTTCCAAAATAGCCTCCCTGAGTATGTATAAATGTTGTTGAAGAATTTTTATATGTTTATAAATTCTGTAATCGTTTCAATAGCATCGGATTCTTTTATAGCACCAAATGGAACACCGCGACAATTCGTTCCTAAAATCAGTTTTTTAGTGCCTTTATTATAAACTTCGATATAATTATTGCCGTTGAATTTCCTTTTGTTAACTAATTTCCATTTATAGAAGTGTTCGTTGAAAATTTGACGATTTAGAGAAATAAGCACAACATCTGGGTCAAGAACTAAAAACAACTTATTGAAAAGGGAAGAATTTTCCAAATGATATTTTTGGATATCTGAAAGTTTTCCCCAGTTAGGATCGGTAGCGATAGCACTATATATATCAATGTGAAGAGCGGTATTTTCTTTTTTACCAAAAACTCCGCCATAACTTGCATCTAAAGAACTTAATAGTTTATTGTATTTTGAAAACCATTTAATATATGGATTTTTTTCAAAATAGTTGTTTAATGTGTTTGCAAGAAAATCCGTTGAACTTTTCAAAAGTTCAACGTCAATCCTATCGAATCGAGGAGGCGCGTGTTTAGGGAATTCTTCCTTTGAAGGGTTTAATCCTATTGTTAAAATTCGTGTTGGTGATTGGTCATAAGCATCAATATTTCCAAACCAAACTATAGGAATGGAATTTTGAACAACAAAGGAAAAGTCCTTTTTGTCTATAAAATCAGCAATATATTCTTTGAGTAAAGTGTCGATGACTTTTTCCATAATAACTCCTAACAAAGAAGGATAAAATTGAAAATCCACATAATAGTTTTTGTGATTTTATTATATCACAAATGTATTATTTTGTCAATCATCCACATCGGATCCTCGCTTCCGGCGAGATTTCTTGGCGCCACCGTTTCTGTCAAAGAAAGAGGGATGCTAAAAAGCATCCCTCTTTCTTTGGCGGAAGCGGTGGGATTCGAACCCACGGTACCGTGAGGTACAACTGATTTCGAGTCAGTCCCGTTATGACCACTTCGATACGCTTCCATATTCTGTCGCAACTTGCGAACGCAACTATTATAGCATAAAACTTTGCAAAAAGCAAGTGTTTTTGCAAAAAAGGTTGCAAAAAATTATCCTTTTTATTCGTCATTCTTCATATCCTATTGAAAAGCAAGCAAATGTGTGTTATAATGTAGAAAACCAAACGAAACGAGGAATATCGCCATGCTCTCATTTGAAAGCGATTATATTACAGGTGCACACCCCCGAGTGCTCGAAGCACTGATCAAAACCAACTATGAGCCCCTTTCGGGCTACGGAAATGACAAATACTCCGCACGCGCAAAAGAGAAGATCAAAGCCGCGTGTGAAGTACCCAATGCTGATGTCTTTTTGGTAGCGGGCGGAACACAAACCAATCGCGTTGTCATCGGATCGGTTCTGCGCGATTTTGAGGGCGTCATTGCTGCTGAAACGGGGCACATCGCTCTGCACGAGGCAGGAGCCATTGAGGCAACAGGGCACAAGGTTATTACAATTCCGCACAAAGATGGCAAAATCAATGCCGCCACACTTGATGCCAAGATCAAATCCTTCTATGCCGACGATTCTTATCAGCACATGGTTTTCCCCGGCATGGTGTACATCTCTCACCCCACCGAGTACGGTACGCTCTATTCCAAGGAGGAGCTCACCGCTATCTCCGCAGTTTGCCGCGCGTATAATATTCCTTTATATATGGACGGTGCACGCCTCGGCTACGGACTTTGCAGCCATGAAACCGACCTCACGCTCCCCGAAATTGCCGACCTTTGCGACATCTTTTACATCGGCGGCACCAAAATGGGCGCGCTTTGCGGCGAGGCGATCGTCTTTACAAAGAACGCCCCCGCGCACTTCTTTACTATGATCAAGCAACACGGAGCACTCACCGCAAAGGGCAGACTCCTAGGCGTGCAGTTCGATGCACTCTTTACCGATGATCTTTATTTTGAAATCGGCAAGCACGCCATCGATATGGCAGAAAAGCTCAAAGCCATCATCAAGGAGAAGGGATATCGCTTCTTTATGCAATCTCCCACCAATCAGCAGTTCGTTATTCTCGAAAACGAGAAATTAAAGGAGCTGAAGGAGAAGGTGACCTTTAGCATTTGGGAGCCCTATGGCGAGAACCACACCGTTGTCCGCTTTGCCACTGCTTGGTCGACTACCGACGGGGACCTTGCTGCTCTCAAAACCATTTTATAAGACTTTCAAACGCCCCGACCGCATATTCGGTCGGGGCTCTTTGTATTCATACGTTACAGAAAAGAAAAGTAGAATGGATGTAAATTTGTGTAGAATAAAAACGATACATTCACAAAAAATTCATACATTCGCACGCGAGTTGTGGTATAATGATTTTACAGTTTGTAAGAGTGGGGGTGACTTCTTATGGCAGAGCAAAAAATGTTGGCAATCGACCTTGGCGCTTCCAGCGGACGCGGAATCGTCGGCTCTTTTGACGGCCAAAAGCTCTCCATTCAAGAAATTCACCGCTTTTCCAACGATCCCGTCATTCTGTGTGGCAGAATGTACTGGGATATTCTGCGCATCTTTCACGAGATTAAGCAGGCAATCAGAGAAACTGTTTTGGATGGCAATGCCATCTCTTCGATCGGTATAGACACATGGGGCGTGGACTACGCGCTATTGGATGAGCACGGCAAAATGTTCGCCAACCCCTACCACTATCGGGATGCCCGCACCGAGGGTATCGTGTCTTATGTCGGTCGTTTTTTTGCGCCTTCCGAGCTCTATCGGGCAACGGGCATTCAAAGTATGAACTTCAACACCGTTTTTCAACTCGCCGCCGACATGCGCGACGACCCCAAAATGGTTGAGAGTGCCGCCCGTATGCTCAACATTCCCGATCTGCTCAACTATTTTCTCACGGGGAATATGGCAAACGAATACACCATCCTTTCCACGGGTGCGCTCCTTGACGCCGCAAAACGCGACTATGCAAAGGATATTATTGCAAAAGCAGGCATTCCGCAACGCCTGTTCGGTGACATCGTCGCTCCCGGCACGTCGATGGGCAAGCTTTTGCCCGAGGTGCAGAGCGAGGTAGGAAAGACCGATGCCGAGGTGCTTACCGTTGCCTCGCACGATACGGCCAGCGCGGTTATCGCCGTTCCCACGCAAGAAAAGGAATTTCTCTTTATCAGTAGCGGCACGTGGTCGCTGATGGGCACCGAGCTCGATGCTCCCAAGATCAACGCCGAAACCGAAAAATACAACTTTACCAACGAGGGTGGCATCAATAACACCATTCGCTTCCTTAAAAACATTATGGGACTGTGGCTCATTCAGGAGTCGCGCCGTCAATGGAAACGCGAGGGCAGGGAATACAGCTTTGCCGAGCTCGAATCCCTTGCAAAAGAGGCAAAGCCGTTCGCCTGCTTTATCGATCCCGACGATGCATCCTTTGTTGCCCCCGGTGATCTGCCTGCGCGTGTGCGCGAGTTTTGCCAAAAAACAGGGCAGTATGTGCCCCAAACGGTGGGCGAGGTCGTGCGCTGCATTTATGAAAGCTTGGCAATGAAATATCGCTATACCGCAGAGATCATCAGCAAGCTAACGGGCATTTCACCGCGCGTTATCCACGTCGTGGGCGGCGGAACCAAGGATGCTTTCCTCTCGCAAATGACTGCTGACGCTTGCGGCATTCCCGTGTGTGCAGGCCCCGAAGAGGCGACCGCCATCGGCAACCTTTTGGTGCAGCTAATGGCAAAGGGCGAGGCAAAGAC
This sequence comes from Eubacteriales bacterium, assembly GCA_045656885.1. GTDB lineage: Bacteria > Bacillota > Clostridia > Oscillospirales > CAG-272 > UMGS1865. The sequence continues at coordinate 2,307 of JAZORZ010000065.1, read as the reverse complement.
TTTGGCAGATGCCCGTGCAATCGTGACGGCATCCTTTGCTCCAAAGCATTACACGCCAAAAAACTGCGCCGCGTGGGATTCGGCATATCAAACTTTTTGTACTCTTTACTGACGAAAAATCACCTGTCAGCACGGCATAAGCCGTGAATTGGGGAATATATGTAAAAAATAAAAATAACGGAGGCATTACTATGAAGGACAATCAATTTGGAGAGCTTTGTGTAATCGGAATGAAGGGCTGTGAAGCGTTTGCCGATCAGGTGGACTACTATCTGCGTGATTGGCGCAGACACGGCGACAATGACAAAACCTTCCTTGTAAAGGCAGATTGCCCGCGCTTTGGCTCGGGTGAAGCCAAGGGTATGCTGCACGAATCGATGCGTGGCAAGGACGTTTATATCATTTGCGACACCTTCAACTATGGCGTAACCTACAAAATGTACGGTATGGAAGTTCCGATGAGCCCCGACGATCACTATGCAGACCTCAAGCGTATTATTGCCGCAATTGAAGGCAAGGCAAGACGCCTGACTGTTATTATGCCGATGCTTTACGAGGGCAGACAGCATAAGAGAAGCGGCCGCGAATCTCTTGACTGCGCTATGATGCTGCAAGAGCTTGTAGCAATGGGGGTTTCCAACATTCTTACCTTTGATGCACACGATTCCCGTATTAACAATGCAATTCCGCTTGCCGGCTTTGATAATGTCCGCCCCGCATACCAAATGATCAAAGCACTTGTCCGCGCCGTTCCCGACGTAAAGATCGACAAGGACAATCTGGTTATTATCTCTCCCGATGAGGGCGCAATGTCCCGTTGTATGTATTATAGCTCTGTTCTCGGCATCGATATCGGTATGTTCTACAAGAGAAGAAATTACTCCGTCATCGTAAACGGCCGTAACCCCATCGAAGCACACGAATATCTTGGCCGCGATCTGCACGGCAAGGACGCCGTTGTAGTTGATGATATGATCGCTTCGGGCGAATCCATGATCGACGTTTGCCGTCAGCTCAAGGAAAAGGGAGCAAACCGCGTGTTCTGTTTTGCTACCTTTGGCCTGTTCACCGAGGGCTTTGAAAAGTTTGACCAAGCCGCAAAGGAAGGCGTTTTCGACCGTATCTTTACCACCAACCTCATCTACCGCCGTCCCGAGCTGGCAGAAAAGGAATGGTATACCGAGGTCAACATGTGCAAGTATGTAGCATACCTTATTGACACCCTCAACAATGATGCAACCATCAGCACGCTCCTAAATCCTGTTAAGCGTATTCAAACCTTAATGGAAAAGCACAGCCGCGCGCTCGAATCCAAAAAATAATCGATTAAACAAAAGCGGAGATACGCACCGGCGTATCTCCGCTTATTTTATTGTAAGGTTTTCAAAAACGCATCACTCAATACCGTTTCGGGGGAAAGCCCACCTAAATTGAGTGGCTCTTTTTCGTCGGTGATGCGACGGTAGACGATGTGGCGCAAGAGCGAGAGCAGGGAGGGCTCTATCCAATAGTCAAACTCAGTGCGAGGCGAAAGGATCTCATACTTTTTGAGCTTGCGGTACATTTCCAAACCGTCCGAGGCATCGTGCCAAAGATCGGCAAACACATAGTCAAACTTGCCGTGCGGCATTTTTGTTTGCATGTAAAGGAATGCATCGGCTTCCACAATTTCAATTTTACCGGTATTGGGAAATTGCGGTAACAGATACGTTTTGAAAATATCAATTACGTCGCGCGAGCGTTCCACTACCACAACACGCTCAACTCGAGGGCTTTGGGAAGCGTGGAAAGCAAAATAGCCAAGACCGAGACCAAGCGTGAGTACCCGACCGCGGCATTTGGCAATCAGCTCGCGCATGGTTTCCACCTCGTTGGGGGTAATGGTCATCCATTCAATGCCATTTTCTAAAATAGCGGGGAAATGGAATTCCGTATCAAAATAACCGATCTGCGGAATTTCGCAAAGGTCTTTTGTCACCACGGGATGCGTCCATACAAAGGGCTCGTATGGCGCGTAGGAATGCTGACAAAGCTCCCATTTTCCGTGCTTCACGTTTGGAAAACGAACAGCTTTTGCATACGCATCGTTCTCATAAACCGAGGGGTCAAGCTTGCGCAGAGCGGGAATAATATATTGACGCTCAAGCGAACGGTGCGCGGGATTATCGACGGTATCTAGACTGCAAGCCGCACAAAGGAGCGTGCAGAACGCCTCGTGATGCGAAACGTGACACTCGCGTGCAAGATCCTCAACCATCGCAGCATCAATAAAGCGCGGATGATTGTTGATATATTCACTTAAAATGC
>JAZORZ010000064.1:0-4826 GCA_045656885.1 Eubacteriales bacterium | reverse complement strand
CGGTCGCCCGCCTTTTTGTGCTGTAAATGTTCGTTTTTGCGGGGCGCCGAGGACGTCGCCCCCTACAAAAGTCCTTTTGTCTCAATCGCGCAAATGAATTTATACGTTTAAAAAAACTCAAAACGCGCGAAATGTTTGCTTCCTCGTAGGGGTCGACGTCCTCGACGACCCGAGAAAACAAACGCTTATCGCAAAACCAAAAATCCCCCACGGCGTGCCGTGGGGGTTACTTATGATTACAGGTTATTTCAAAAGATTTTGCTTTTCGGCAAGCTTTCTCGCCTTTCTTTTTGCTCTGCGGCGGCGAATGATGATGCTAACAGGAATGAGAATGATGACAAGGAGAACGATAAAGGGCAGTGCCTCTGCAAACCAAATGGCAAAGTCTACACTAAATTCGGCAAACTCCTTCAAGCCGGCGGAGAATGCATTGGCAATGCGTGTGCCAAAGGGTTGCTCCTCGTCGGGGGTGTATTCAACAACCTCGTTGATATAGAGACTCACGGTGGAATACTCTACGCGGCTATCGTAGTTGTTGAGCTGTGCCTGCAGACGCGCGATCTGTTGACGAACCTCGGAGAGGCGTGTTTGAACGGTGAGCCAGAAGTTGTAATCCTTTTGGTTATCAAGAGACGCCATCATGTTGAGTAGGGAATCGCGTTCGGTCTGCAATTCTTGCATAGTCGCTTCAATCGAGTAGTAGCTTTCGCTGACGTCCTGCGCATTGGAGTTTTGGCGTGTTACGTTGAGGGTGTTGCCAATAGAGCCAACAAATTCCTCTGCCTTGTCTGCGGGGATGCGGAATTTATAGGATGCGTATCTCGCCATTTTGGAGTTGTAGTTGCGATTGGTGACCGAGTTGCTTTCCACATATCCACCATACTCTGCAACAAGTGCATCAAGACCTTGCACGGTCGCGTCGAATTCCTTGGTTTCGGCGTTGAGTTCATAGGTTTTGATGATTTTGCGCTCAACCATATCGGCAGGGGGAGTGGTTGCGTTCAACTTGTCGTTTGTCATACCAATCGAAGGAGATTCCGGAGCGGATTCGGGCGCGTAAAGATTTCCAACACTATCCTTTGCCGCGGCGCAGGATGCAAAAGAGAGAACGGTCAAAAGAGAAAGAACAACGAGAAGGATGCGGAACGTTTTGTTTTTCATAATCAAACCTCCAAAAAATTTTAAGCAATTATTTCAACGGATTTCCGTTGGCATCGCATTTGGTGATAGAGAATACGTTGGGGACGATTGGGGGATAAAGCTCTTGTACCATGGAGTCGTATTCCACTATAATATAGTCGCCTACCGATACGGCGGTGTAGCCCTCAAAATCGGTGGAGACGTAGACGGGTGTGCCGTTACCAAGCGAGGACGTACCCTTATCAATAACGGTTACAAACAGTTGGGCGTCTCTCACCTCCGTTACCTTTGCCACAAAATGCGCGTTGGGAATGGGCTTGGGCTTGCAGGATGCAAGAAAACAAAGGGGAAGAATGAGCAGAACCGCCAACGAGAGAGCAAAAATTTTGTTCTTTCTCATAGCACACCTCACGCTTTATTTTGTATTCAGCTTTGCAAGCAGGTCACGGAATTCCTCGCGTTCGGGGTAGTCGGAGAGGTCAAGGGCGTTCAGGGAGTGGAGAATGTTATCAAGATCAAAGCCGTCGGGCAGATATTTGCTATCGTGCAACAGCATGCAGGTCTCGATGACTGCGATCATAAAGGTGCGGTCGGCATCGGGGGCTCTTTGGTAGTCGCCGTAGCCGATGTTGTAAAGGTTGGGGAATACCGATGCGGTGTCCTCGGGCAGCTTGTAATTTACGGCAAGCTCAAGCCAATTTGCGCCCTCGTTCATGGCGTCCTCGGTCAGGGAAAGCTCGTAGCAAACGGTCACTTGGTGTCCTGCGCCGACCTCGCCTGCATCCTTGGTGTCATCGGTGAAATCCTCCTCGTTGAGAATACGGTTTTCATAACCGATGAGGCGGAAGGAAGAAACGTACTTGGTGTTAAAGGTGACTTGCATCTTTACATCCTTTGCAACGGTGTAGAGGTTTGCAAAAAGATCGGTAGAAAAGATCTTTTCGGCCTCTGCTTCGCCATCCACATAGAGGTAAACGCCGTTGCCGTTGTCGGCAAGGGTCTCCATCTTCTCATCACGGTAGTTGCCCGTGCCAAAGCCGAGAACCGAGAGAAAGATGCCTGCATTGCGCTTTTCAATGATATAATTTTTGAGTTGGCTTTCAGATGTGATGCCTACGTTAAGGTCACCGTCCGATGCCATAATAATGCGGTTGTTGCCGCCCTCAATGCGGTGCTTTTCGGCAAGCTGGTATGCTTTTTGCAGGCCTGCTTCACCGTTGGTGGAGCCGCTTGCCCTAAGGGAATTGATGGCGTCGAGAATGGTTTGAGTCTTGTTGCCGGCGCAACCGTCAAGAACAACGGCTTCCTTGCCCGAGTAGGTAACAATAGAGATGGTGTCGTTCTCGCCGAGCTGCTCGGTCAGGTAAGAAAATGCTTTTTTCAAAAGGGGCAATTTGTCCTGCGAGCTCATAGAACCCGATACGTCAATCAAAAATACGAGGTTGTTGCCCTCTGTGGGGGTTGCGTCTGCCGCCTGCAAGGTCATTGTTAAGAGGACGTTATTCCCATTCCACGGGCAGGGGAGCAGTACGGGGTTGACCGAGAAAAGCTCGTTTTCGTCAGGTTGTTCTGCCGTATATTTGAAGTAGTTGAGGAATTCCTCGGTGCGGAAGTTAGAAGAATAGCGGCTGAGCTCCTGCCAAGAATATCCGCTGTTGACAAGCTTGCGGAAATAGGTGTAGGAAGCAGTGTCAACGTCGGCGGAAAGGGTAGAGACGTTGTTTTTCTCTGTGCTTACAAAGGGGTTTTCCACAAACGTGTTGCCGCCTTCGTCCTTGTCGGGTTGGCTGGGGTCCGAGGGGGCGTTTTCGGGCATGGTGCCGTTTACGGCGTTGTTTTTGTTGGGGGCGCTTGGCTTCATGGCTGCTTCTCCGCCGGGGGCCGCATCCTTCATGGCGTTGCAGGACGTTACACAAAAGAGCAGAGTGAGTGTGAACAAAATAAAGAAAATGGAGTAGATCTTGCGTTTCATAAAGCGTACCTTCCTTTCGGTTTTGTCAGTTCAAAATTTCCGAAATACAGGAGATAAGAGAGGAGGAGGGAAGGATTTCGGCCTCGTAGTCAAAGAGGACTGCGTAGCCCTTGTTGCCGTCGGTGTTCTTGAGGTAGGGGGAGAGAACCGTGCCGTCCTCGCAAACCAACCACACGCGGCAGTTCAGCTCAAGCGAGGAAGAATCACTGCCAACCTCGTCGCCCTTGCCCAAGAGGTCAAAAATGCGGTCGACCTCGCGCTGTGTCAGGTCGCGGCTGCGCCAGAGTGTTTCGTCACCCTCGTACTGCAAAACGAGATACGTGGAGCCGAAATAGTCGATTTCGCCCTCGCTGACGGCAGTACAGTGAATGGTGCCTCGGTTTTCTGTCAAGAAGCTGTCAAGCGTTGCGGGAGCCGACTGCTGTTGATTTTCGGCTTTGTTGAATCCGCCAAAAATGTTGTCAAGCGCGGGGGACCTCAACAGTGTGCCGCCAACCAGCACCACAACAAGAATGCAAGCCGCCGCTGCTATCCACGGGCGGGCGTTTACTCGCCGCTTGCGGTAGGTCATCGCCTCTTGCAAATAGACGTCACCGATTTCGCCGAGCTCCTCCAGAAGCAATGCGGCTTTGTTCATTTTATTATAATTCATAACAAGTCACACGCCTCCAATCTGTTTTTGAGTTGCTCGCGCAAGCGATGCAGAACGACCTTTACCTTGCCCTCGCCAATGCCCATTTCGGCGGCAATTACGTTTACGGGTTGTGCGTAAAAGTAACGGCGCACAAAAATGGCACGTTTTTCCTCGCCGAGCGACATCAAAAACGCATTGAGCTCATTGCGTAACAGTCCTCGATGGTATTCTGCCATTGGTGTGTTGTCGTCGGGAATGCAATCGGTCAGTTCCTCAACCAAAGCATTTGCACCGCCGCGCTTTGCGCGGTGATCGTGCCGCCAGCGGTCGATCGAGAGCCGCCGCGCGATTTTGGAAAGGTAGGGACCGAGATACATCGGACGTGCCGAGGGCATCGTGTTCCACGCACCAATATAGGTGTCGTTGACACATTCCTCTGCATCCTCCCACGAGGAAAGCAGGGAATAAGAAAGAGAATGTAGCATTCTGCCGTACTTCTTTTCGGTTTCGGCAATCGCCTTCTCCTCTCGTGCCCAGTAAAGATCAACGATTTGATAGTCCTCCATAAAATTCTCCTGTTTTTTTCGGGCTTCACTCTATAACTCGCCCTTTTGTGCCAAAGGTTACACTTTTTTCTAAAAATTTTTCAAAAAATTTTTTCTACCTTTATCATACCAAAAAAATAAAGAGTTGTCAAGAGGATGCGCCTGTGGGAGAACCTTTTTGAAAAAAGGTTCTCCCACACCCTCTCCAAAAACTTTCCTAACAAAATTTAGCAAAATAGATTTGTCGGTTCACAAATAGACAGTCGACGCGAGGTGCAAGCCCTCGCTTGGCTCTCGCGAGCGGCTAGGCACCACCAAGACCCTATCCGCTCAGAAAGTTGAACCCATGAATAAAAGTAAAAGGATAGCGCACTTACTATCCCTTTTATTGTGTTTCGGTAGGGGACGGCGCCCTCGACGTCCCGAAAACGAGCGGTTATCGCTCATAAAAGCGGGCGACCAGTGGTCGCCCCTACGGAGTACAAAAAACACATTGTAGGGGCGACCATTGGTCGCCCGCCTTTATTTGCAGAGA
>JAZORZ010000063.1:0-55814 GCA_045656885.1 Eubacteriales bacterium | reverse complement strand
CCAATGGTCGCCCCTACAATGAATTTCATAATATCCGTAGGGGCGACCATTGGTCGCCCGTTTTGTTATTGTTCAAGATGAAATTGTTGTCGAAATTCTTGTTTCAACGTTACTGTTTCGGAAGTGTCGTACGCTTGTATTTCAGTGCGTTGACCGTTGAAATACGAAAAACTCTCGTGATGTATTTTATCAAGCTCAGGTGTTACAAATATTTGATGTATCACAATCGGCTTGCTTTTATCCTGTGCAATCAGCCATACATCGCCAACGTTAATACAATTTGCAGGTGCGTGAATGAAACAAAGCACATCGTAAATATCAAAAGAAGAAGTCCCAAAATTATAAATGGAAAGGAATAATAGCAAATATCTTAAAGGAGAAATAAAGATAGCCAATACTGCAGGAATAATTGACAACAAAATAAGTGGAAATGCGGCAAACAAAATAGCTTGGTGTTTCCGCCAAACTCCGGAAACCAATCTTACGTATGCCGAGGGAAGAGAAAGCTGTTTTTTGAGGGGAAGCTTTGAATATGGAAAAAAGCAAATGCATTCCACTTTCCTGCCGACTATCCAACAAAAAACAGCGTGGCATAACTCGTGCACGGGGAGACATAAAAGAAGTGTGGCAAGGAAAAGCCAATAAATTTCTACAAGTTGAGAATAAAAGAAACACACAAAAACAAGCATGGAAATTATGGACAATACATCGATGCATCTACGTACTTTTTGCTTTTTAAAATTGAAATTAAAATCGACTTTCTTTGCATTCTCCCAAGAGAAAGAGCGGCGCAGATAAAGAGAGGGCTCGTTTTTGAAAAAAGTAATTTTCAATGCAATTTCTCCTTTCTTTTTGTAATCTCTTAACGAGCAGGGTCTCGGTGGCCCCTGCGAGTTAGCGACAGCAAAAGCGCATCCTTGTGGTGCGCTCCTACTGTCTATCCGTATCTTTGGAGTGAATCCTTTTTCTTTTTGTGCGAGTGCTTTTTGGAGGGGGTGCGGGGGAACCCTTTTTCGCGAAAAAGGTTCCCCCACATCATCTCTAAAATCACTCTCTCACACAAATCCATTCAGCGGCGCAAGGGAGAGATTCGATCCACTCGCAAAGGGTGTGCCACTCGGCGAGCTTGTGAGTGCGGCGCGCGTAATAGATGTTGATGAGGTTTTCGTAGTTCATTGTCACGGTACGCATTTGGTTGTAAGAGGACGGCAGCATTTGAATCATGTTGTGCCAGCTTTGGCGGTCCTCTTTGTTCTCGAGGAACTTTTGGCGTTCACACTCGAGGTAATCGATAATAGCATCGAGCATGTTCAGCCCGCTCTCGTCGAGGCGATCGTGCGAAAAGTCGTCGCGGGTGAATTCCTTGGCGTGAATTTTGTGCATGGTCGAGGTAGAGTTGGCAACCGTGCCTACCTTGTAGGTGTCAAATTCCTTCCACCAATACAGAGGAGCGGTGATGTCAACCGAAACGAACACCTGACGCAAAAATTTGCGGTGGTCGCTGCCTGCAACCGCCAAGCGATGACCAAAATCGAGGTCAGCGGCGCCGATGATAAACTTGCCGTTCTCATCGTATGTGCTATCCGATTTTGCCCAGCTGTTCATGGGGTTGCGTGCGCCACGAATGGCGTTATCGATATTCATAACGGATGTGCGTTCCACTTTGAGCATTGTACTGTTCCTCCGACTTGGTTTTCTGTATCAAGTATAGCATATTTTCTGTGCGATGTCAAGCAAAAAGCGACTGTTTTTGCCCCTCTGTTTGACAAAGCTGACAAAAAAACAAAAAAATGCTTTTAGGGGTTGACATTAGCACACAAAGGGAGTATAATAGTCGATGTTTTGTGACTTTATATTTTTGCATAAAAGAAGGTATTTTTAATTATGTTTTACGAAGCATTTTCGGGTGCTTTCTCCGAGGGAGGAAGCTCGCAGGTTTTGTTCGGCTTGGCACTTGCCCTCTTTATGGGTTTGTTGCTCTCGCGTATCGTTAAGCCCTTAAAGCTCCCTGCCGTCACGGGATATTTGATTGCAGGCGTACTCATTGGCCCCTACTGCCTTGGTGCGCTCGGTATTACGGGCGTGTTCTCCTCGGAGGAAACGCTCAAGGGCACAGGCGCCATCGTTCAGGACGTTGCCCTCGGCTTTATTGCGTTTGCCATTGGCTCGGAGTTTAAGCTCTCCTCGCTCAAAAAGACGGGACGCCAAGCAGCCATTGTTGGTTGCGCGCAAGCCATTGTTACAATGCTTGTGGTTGACGGCGCACTCATCGGCTTGCATTTTATTCTTGGCCCGGAGGTTCTTCCCCTTTCGGTTGCCATCACCCTTGGTGCAATCGCAACCGCTACCGCTCCTGCGGCAACCATGATGGTTGTTAAGCAGTACAAGGCAAAGGGTCCCTTGACGAGTCTCTTGCTCCCCGTTGTTGCACTCGACGACGCGGTTGGTCTTGTTTGCTTTGCCGTTTCGATGGGTATAGCTCAAGCGCTTGAAAGCGGTGCGGCTGCCGTTGGTATCGTTTCCCTTTTGATCAACCCCTTGGTTGAAGTAACCCTTTCGTTGGTGCTTGGCGCACTGACCGGTTGGATCCTCTCGGTTGTAGAGGATCACTTCCAATCCAACAGTAAGCGTCTTTGTATCACCCTGACCTTTGTGCTTTTGACAGTTGCTCTCGCGCAGCTCGAGTTCTTCCTGCCCTTTGGCATTGAGATCGCGTTCTCGAACCTGCTTGTTTGTATGATGATGGGTACACTCTTCTGCAACATTTGTGACAGCGCAGACGAGCTAATGGAAAAAACCGATAAATGGACCATGCCCGTGCTCATTCTCTTCTTCGTATTCAGCGGTGCAGAGCTTGATTTGAGCATTTTCGGCTCGGTGACCGTTGTTATCATCGGTGTGGTTTACGTGCTCTCCCGTGCGCTCGGTAAATATATCGGCGCAGCGGCAAGCGCAAAGCTCTCCGGTTGCAGCAAATCCATTGTGAAGTACCTCGGCATTACCCTCTTCCCGCAAGCGGGTGTCGCTCTCGGTATGTCCGCCATTGCAGGCGCACTCCTCGCCGACGGTTACATCGTAAGAAACATCGTTCTCTTTGGTGTCCTTGTTTATGAGCTTGTAGGCCCCGCGCTGACCAAGATCGCCTTGACCAAGGCAGGCGACATCGTTCCCAAAGAAGAAGCACACGCTCACCAAACGCTCGCACAAGTTTTTGCCGACGACGCGGATGATGAGGAGTAAATTTTAAAAGATTGCAGGGGGAAACTTTTTAAGGAAAAAGTTTCCCCCTGCACCCCTTTCAAAAACTTTTGAACAAAAGGAAGAAAAAAGAGTTTATCATACACGGACAGGACACAAGATGTCACCCATCAATCACGGCATTTCTCGCTTTGTGTCGTGGAGTTTTGCATTTTGGTGTGATATTATTTAGACACAAGGAGGGGTGACAAATGAACCAACAAAAAATAGGCAAATTTCTCAAATGCCTACGCAAAGAAAAAGGATTGACACAAGAACAGTTTGCAGAGCATTTTTACGTATCCTCAAGAACAATATCGCGATGGGAGACCGGTAGTAATATGCCCGATATTGATATGCTCATAGAGCTTGCAGATTTTTATGATGTGGACATCCGCGAAATAATAGATGGGGAAAGGAAAAGCGAGAAGATGAATAATGAAACCAAAGAAACCCTGAAAAAGGTAGCAGAATACACGACAGAAGAAACTAACAGACGCAAAGAAAAATTGCGAACAATGTTGGCTTCCTCTATTTGCTTGATGCTTGTTAGTTATCTGCTTTTTGGAAATGAGCACAAAGGACGATTGAACGGCTTGATTCCTGCGAATATTTGCGATAATATTATGTCATTTGTGTGCGGTTTGGCGCTTGCTTCATTGATGCTTTATGCACTTCACTGTTTGGGTGTATTTGATAAAATCAATCAATGGAAAAGAAGTCGCAAAAGAAACAAATGCCAATAAAAACCAAAGGGATAGCACATTTGCTATCCCTTTGCGTACCTAAACAACTTTCTTATTTTGTAGGGTCTCGGTGGCCCCTACAAAATTGCGGTAGCCAAAGCGAGGTTTCTCCTCGCGTCGACTGTCTGTTAGAACACGAACGATTTGTTTTTGTAGACCCTTTGTTAGAGAGTTCTTGAAAGGGGTGTGGGGGAAACTTCTTGCAAGAAGTTTCCCCCACATTCTTATTTCTAAACTAACTGATCTGCTTTTAGGCGCAACCTTCCCTTTCTGGTCTCTCCGTCGAAGGAGCGGAGAATAAAGCGGCCGTAGCCGCGCACAGAGACGGTAATGGGTGGCTCGAGGACGGTATCAACACGTTCCTCGGGCTCGAAATCGACCTCAACAAGTCCGCCGCGTACGGCGTTTTGTGCCGCTTCGCGCGAGAGGTTGCAAAGTGCGGCGACCACGCAATCGAGTCGCGGAGATGCGACGGTATCGCTGATGGGGCGATACTTCTTTCCGTCGGTAAAGGTTTCGTCAATAGTGCACTCACGGCAACGAACGGTATCGGAGCCCACCTTGGTGAGTTCCCCTATCAAAAAGCCGGCAAGGGTGCGCGGACAAAATAGAATGGCACTGTGCTCATCCTGCACGGCGATGTCGCCAATGGCATCACGCTCAATGCCAAGCCCCAAAACAGCACCAAGGTAATCACGATGTGAAAGGTTGCGAAAGCCGCTGCCCTTGACGGAAAGAGACACCACCGCCTCGGTCAGCTCCTCGGCAAGGTAATCAGGGAGAGCTGCTTCGCGCTCGGCGGCATCTTCGGGTAGAATGGCAACAAGATAATCGGGCAACAGAAAGAGACAGGTCCGCTCAGCGGTTTTGTGACCGCCCCAAAACCAATAGGCATCTCTCATTCCGCGAGCGTTCAAAATGCGTTCGGCACGGCGACGCTCGCGCATCGTCAAAAACGGAACCTGTGCCACGCTCCCCGAGGTGCATTTGCGAACGGCGTCCTCAAGGCGCGCCTCAAACAGGTCACGTGAGTTCTCCGTCGCCATTACAAAAGTGCCTCCAAAACCGTTTGAAGAATGATGATTGAGATCATGGCAAAGAAAAACGCCATATCGATGGGAACCCCCACAAACCAATTCTTTTTTTCAAACAGCTTGCGGAAGGGCAAGATGATTGGCTCGGTGATGGCATACAGAAAGGACGCCAAGGGTCCGTCACTCATCGGATCGATCCAGGAAAGAATGGCTCTGCCAAACATGGCAATATCCAACACGCTCAGAAGTGCCAGCGCAATATTTTTGATAAGATTGACCACGTATAACATACGGTTCTCCTTTGAAAAATTCAATGCAAAGGGCTGTTACGCAAATCGCAACAGCCCTTTTTGTGCATGGGATCACGCAAAATTATGCTTCCTCTTCGTATTCCTCGGTGAGTCCGCTTTGTTCTTGTGCGGGCTCCTCAACGGGTTGCGGCTCAGCGGGTGCCTCTACGTCGGGAGCAAAGCCGGAGATATCAACACCGGAGGGAGAGATAACGATGGTGTTCTTGTTGGTTCTGATCATTTCGCCACCAAGCACGTATGCAACACCGGACAAGAAGTCTACCAAGCGGTGTGCCTGCTCTTTGGTCAGACGGCTGATGTCGAGAAGAACGATGCAACCGTCCTTGAGCTTGTCGGCAATTTTGGTTGCCTCGATGTGGCTCTTGGGTTGGAGCAGCTTCAGGGATACCTTATCTGCCGCGCTTGCGGGACGGAACTCGGGATCCTTGCGTGCGGGGCTTTCCAAAGCGGAAACGCCGTTGAGTGTCTCCTCGGGGATCTCCAGATCCTCGGGCATTACGTACAGCTCGTTCTCGTCGTAGCTCTCGTCAAAATCCGCATTGTCATTGCGAACAAATCTTTTGAGTAAATTCATTTTGTGCCTCCTATATGTTCCTCATACAAAATACTAATTTTCGTGCGGCGCGAACAGTGCGCGCCCGACGCGAACGATATCCGCGCCCTCTTCGATAGCAACCTCAAAGCTATCGGACATTCCCATCGACAAAATGGGCCTACCTATATTATGAAGTGTTTTTTGCCAAATGTCAAGACATAATTGCGAAGTTTTGCGAAAATATTTTCGATATTCTTCATTTTTTTCGCATTTTGGTGCCATTGTCATAAATCCACGCAAATTCAGGTGCGAAAATTGACCGATCTCTTGGCAAAACGCCGCGGCATCATCGGGAGAAATTCCGCTCTTGTTTTCTTCCATTCCGCTGTTGATCTCTACCAAAACATCCATAACGATGCCATGCTTGGCGGCCTGCTTTTCGATCTCGGCGGCAAGCGAAAGACTATCCAAGGAATGGATCATTGACACCTTATCGATGATATACTTGACCTTGTTTTTTTGCAGGGTGCCGATGAAATGCACGCGCAGATTTGTGCGATCAAGGGCCTCCCAATGCTCCAGGAGCTGCTGCACGCGATTCTCGCCGATGTCGTTAACACCGAGCCCGTGCAGATAGTTGATGTGGTCGGTATCGGTATATTTGACTGCCGCCAGAAGGGTGACCTCGCGACCGCCGTTTTTTTGTGCCGCCGCATCGATGCGCGCACGGATAGCGGCAAGGTTTTGGTCAACGTATGATAGTGCCGTCATCGGTACACCTTCCCTTCGTACAGATCTTTCCCCGAAACGATCAAAATATCATTCTCGCGCAGCTCGGTCAAGGATCCCTCGCCCGGGAGCTCGGCTATGGCATAGCCCTCACCCATCCAAATGATGTGGGCTTTGCGGAAGCGCACGGTGCTCTCCTCAAACACGTACACACCCATCATGCCGTTCTCGGTAACGATTGCGGTTTCGGGAATATAAAAGCCCTCGGTCTCGCCAACGGTGATCTCTACCGTTTGTTTGCGGTAAAAGAGAAAGTCGTTGGGGTGGCTCTCGCAACGGAATACGGCAAGCACCGATCCCTCGCCCCTCACCAGCTTTTCAAGCGTAAGCTTTGCGGTGATGTCATCATTTTCGGGGAATGTAAAGCGATATTCCCTGCCCACGGCAAAGCCCGCCGCAACCGAAGGGGAAAGCTCCATTGCCAAATACCACTCGTAGCCGTACACAAGCTTGCCAACGGTTTGTCCCTCGGAAATTGTTGGGGTGCTTTCGGCAAGGGTATGCAAAGCTTCGGGAGTCAGGTCCTCCAGTGCGGTTGCCGCAAAGATGCTCTCAAAGCCATCAACGTAGCCGCCGTCATAAAACAGCCCCGAGGATGTTTCACTCTTGACCTCGGTAGCACTTGATGCACCGATGATGCTCTCTTTTTCTTCGCGCAGTTCCTGCAGATGGCTGTTTGTCTCGTCGGTCTCCCCTACCAGAGAAACGTAGCGATTGAGGGCGACAAGCAGCTTTTCTTCAAGTGCAGGGATCCGGTCGAGTCTGCCCTCCTCGGTTGCCGCCGCGATCTCGCGGTAGAGTGCGATATATTCGGCGCGGTATTTGTTCGCCTCGGAAAGAGGTGTACCCACCTTGAGTTGGCTATCCTCTAAGATGCGGATGGCGCGATTGATGCGCGAAAGCTTCAGCTGTGCCGCAGCAAGCGCGTCACCGCCGACATTGGTTGACCATACCTTGGCGACCGAGACGTTTTTGCCGACCTTGGTGCCGTTTTCGACCAAGGTATCGACCAATCCCTCGCCCGCGGTGGTAAGCACCTCCTCGTTGCGGAAGAGATACCCTTGTGCCGATGTGATCTGCGTATCGGTGATGCGGCGCACAGGAGTGGTGAGCACGTTGCCCATGGCAAAGCCCATGGCGTGTGCCACCGTATAGACGATGAGCCCCAGCATTGCCAAGGTAACGGCAATACGAAGTGCATACTTTTGCAAAAATCCTTTTCTCGTCACGGTCTGCCCTCCTCTCTCTCAAAGCGAGAGACGATCTCCTCGCAGACATCGTCCAGAGAGCGCAGTTCTCCGTCCTTTTCCATCTCCACCCACTCGACGTAGGGCTTTGCCGAGAACCAAGTAATTTGGCGTTTGGCATAGCGACGGGTGGCGGTTTTGAGGTTTTCGGCAGCTTCGGTCAAGGTTTCACTGCCGCCAAGATAGCCGAGCAGCTCCTTGTAGCCAATGGCTTGGGCGGCGGTGAGGTTGACCTCAAACACGCCTTCGTCCAAAAGGCGCTTGGTTTCCTCCAAGAGTCCGTCGGCAAGCATCATATCTACGCGGCGGTTGATGCGCTCGTAAAGCACCTCGCGACGCGGATAAAAAAGACCGATAACGGTGGCCTCGTAAGGAGATTCGACAACCTGCGAGCGGCGGTCGAACTCGCTTTTGGGAATGCCCGTTTGCTCATAAATTTCGAGTGCGCGAACCACGCGCTTGACGTTGTTGGGGTGAATGGCATCGGCACTTTCGGGGTCCACCTCGCGCAAACGCGCGTGCAAAGCTTCGATACCCTCACTTTCGGCATAGGCAAAAAGAGAGGCGCGCAATGCTTCGTCTGCTTGGGTCTCCTCCATCTCACCGCACAAAAAACGGTCGAGATAAAGTCCCGTTCCACCGCAAAGAATGGGCAGCTTGCCGCGCGCGGCAATCTCTTTGACTGCCTCCCCCGCCATGGTGACGTAATCGGCACAGGAGAAGGCATCGCTCGGCTCGACCGCATCGATGAGGTGATGCGGCACGCCACACTTTTCCTCCTCTGTCGGCTTTGCCGTACCAATATCCATGCGGCGATAGATCTGCATCGAGTCGCAGGAGATGATCTCGCCGCCAAGACGTTTTGCAAGCTCTATCGAGATGGATGTTTTTCCGCTTGCCGTAGGGCCGACTATGGCAAGAATTTTGATTTTTTGTTCAATTGCCATAGCATCCTCCCCAAAAGATTGATAAAAAGGGGCGCACACCACCCCATTTTAGATTTCTATAATTATTATACAATACGCGGTGGGTTTTGTCAAGAAAAATTGCACCGCCAAACCAATTATTCGGTCTCGATTTCTGCCAGCGCATCAAGGAGTGTTTTGCCCCTACCGAGGTAAATATCGGATGCGGCAGAGAGTCGCTCCTGTGCGGTATTGTGGCTATCGTAAATGCCAACGGTGACAAATCCCGCGCCCTTTGCCGTTTCGAGCGCCAAGGCGGAATCCTCAAACACAGCAGTCGCATCAAGGGGAGTTTCCAAAACCTTTTGTGCCGCGAGGAATACGTCGGGGCGCTCCTTGCCCACACCGATGTCAGAGCAGGAAAGAATCGTCTCGGGTGTAAAAAACGCGGCAAGTCCGCAGCTTTCAAGGGCAATGTCAAGGTAGCGGCGATCGGTTGCAGATGCAAGGCAAACACGCACACCGCGCTCGCGCAGAGCTGTCAAAAGCTCACGCGCTCCCGGCTTTGCCGTGACAACGGTGGTGTAAAAGCGGTGAACGTAAGCGGCGGCAAAACCGTTGAATTCCTCGGCACTGCAGGGCACCTTGAGGTAGCCGTGCAGATAGGAAATGGCGTGACTGAAGATCATAGGGCGCACGTGAGCGTCAAAATGCGCGGCATCTATAGAGAAGTTGGGATCATCGAAATAGCGCTCCCCCATATCCTTCCAAAAGCAGTCCCAAAAGGACAGAGAATCGACAAGTGTGCCGTCCATATCAAAAATTGCGCCTTGAATTTTCATAAAATCTCCTTTTCCGCCGCGCGGTGTTGGTCGTTGAGAATAGTATACCATTTTTTGAGGGGGATTGCAAGCGGATAGGCGAAAAAACAAAATTTCCCCAACATCGATTGACATTGGGGAAATCTTTTGTTTCGGTTATTTGCGGTAAAAACTATTGCCGCCAATGAACTCGCGCACGATGCTTGTGGGCGGAATTTCATCGTCAACGTCTGCCTCGTAGATATAGTTGAGAATTTTGACCATTGCGCGTACTTGGTCGTAGCAATCGTCATCGGCACCGATGACCTGCAAAAGCGGGAAGATGTGACGCTTGAGCACTGCCAGCTCGTAGAGCGTGGAGCTATTGAAAATAACGTCGGCGTTCTCTTGGTAGGGGAAGATCCATCTTTCCTCGCCGCGGCGAACCGAATCCCACATGGAAAGCGTTTGCTGAACCGAGGAGCCCCTTGTTTCGTAGTCGCGCACGGTGCGGCGAAGCAGGCGCAAATATCTGCTTGCAATGCGGTTGTGGTCGTCAAGATTGAGGGGCAGCAGAGGGCTGACGTACATTTTGAACACCTTGCCCGCATCCAGCTCACGGGGGAGCAGAACGGGATTGAGCGCGTGCAAGCCCTCTACAATGATGACGGTATCGTCGCACAGGCGCATACGGTGTCCTACCCATTCCCTCTTTCCCTTTTTGAAGTTGAAGGTGGGGATCTCCACCTCTTCTCCTGCGAGCAGCTGACCGAGGTGAGCGGCAAAGAGCTCGGCATCAATGGTGTTGATGTGCTCAAGGTCAACGCTACCGTCAGGCCCTACGGGGATTTGATCGCGGTCGAGGTAGTAATCGTCAAGACTCATCAAAATCGGCTTTTTGCCGTGCACGCGCAACTGAGTTGCGAGGCGGTTGGCAGAGGTGGTCTTGCCCGAGGAGCTCGGCCCCGACAAAAGAACCGCCCGGGCTCCTCTCTCGCAGATCATATCGGCAATTTGCGAAAAGCGCTTTTCGTGTAACGCCTCGTTGACGCGGATCAGCTCGCGCACGCCGCCCGACTTGACAAGCTCGTTGAGGTCGGCAACCGTTTCGCAGCCCATCAGCTCGCACCAACGCTTGCCCTCGGTGTAAACCGAAAAGAGGTTAGGCATCTCGCGGTATTCGGATACACGCTCGGGATCGTTAACATCGGGGAATACAAAAATGAAGCCCTCGGGTGCGGGAATGATATCCCAGGAGCGCAAAAAGCCCGTAGAGGGTGCCATCTCGCCATAGTAATAATCGGCAAAGTCGCCACTTTCATAAAGGTCTATTCTCTCTTTTTTGCGGTAACCCAAAAGGCGCGCCTTGTCGAATTCTCCTTGGCTTTCAAATTTTTGAATCGCCTCGATTGTGGGCATTCTGCGGCGGTGGAGTGTAATATTCTCGGCAACGATGCGATTCACTTCTTCTCCAAGGCGGTTAGCATCAAAGTCCGCAGCTTCAACCTTAAAATAAGTACCCGAGCCAACCACGCAACTCATTTTTGCACGTGCATTGGGCCACAGACGGCGCACTGCCAAAAAGAGGACGAACTGCGCGGTTCTCTTGTAAACGTCGCGGCCGACGGGGTCACTGTAACGGAGCAAACGGATTACGCCACCCGATGCCGCCATTGCCTTTCGCATCGATTCGCGCTCTTTGATGTCCTTTTCGCGCACGGGGATGTAGTTGAGGTTAAACACACGTCCTGCAATTTTTGCCGCAAGGGGGTCGGTGGAAAGCTTGCCTTCATGCAAGCCCATCTCTTGGGTAATATCCAAAAGCGATTGTCCCTCTCTTGCTGTGGTTTCGATTCCATCTATCAATAATTTCATTTTCTGCCTCCCATTGATTAAAGATCTCTCAAAAGAATTCCGCTGTCTTCTCTAAAGCCAAGCTTTTGCAAGTATTGATCGTGCTCACGGCAGACGCTTGCGGCTGTGAGCAGATTGACGCCCTGCTCTTTTAATTGCGGAAACAAAAATTTGCCAACCGCAATATCACGATATTTAGGCACAACGTAATCCATCTCGATACGATACACGTCAACTGCACGTGTGCCCACCAAAATGCCGACCGCCTCGCACTCTACGTATATCATATGAATCTCGGTTTCCTGATGTGCTTGCAGGCGATAATTTGGAAAATATTTTTGAACGTCCTCTGCGTTCACCGACAAAAAGTGTTGTACGGTGAGATCATCGGCATCAAGTTTCAGATCGGTAAAATCCGACTTGTGGCGCAGTTGCCGCAGCGTTTGCACAAGATTGATGCAAAGCAAGCAGGCATTGAGTACCGCCACGGGCCAGGTGTTAACGCAAACGGCGTAAATAAGACTGATGAGGGCGCCGCACATATTGAAAATGCGTAATTTGATAACCGAGGTCATCATCATGGAAACAATAACAAAAGCCGTGCCGATATAACCGAAAATTTCAAGATAAAGATTCATTGGGGTAATTTCTCCTGTGTAAAAAAATATGGTTGACTACGGAAAATTCATCCGGTAGTCAACCATTATCGGTGGTTTGTAGAAACACTTGCCCATATTGCAAGAATATACCTATTGAGGCAAAGCATTCTGCTTTGCCCAAACAGTATAACACATTTTTATGGGTTTGTCAAGTATTTTTTACTTTGTATGGTGCGCGCGGTATGCTTCGATAACGTACTCGCCAAACAAATGCCCGAGCTTGAGCGTGCTCATCGCACCGTAGTGCGCAAGGTCGGGGGATTCTTCGGGCTCAACGCCCCATTCAAGGCCTGCATCAATGGTGGAGAAATAATAGTTCATATCCGATTCCTCCGCCATTCTCTTTTTGGCACTGTTTACGGCTTGGTAGCCGGGCCAGCAGGGGCTATCCGAAATACCCGCATCGATAAAGCAGATGCCGCCATCCTCGGCATACTCGGCAAAATCCTCTCGCAAATAGGAAAGGAAATTGCTTTGCGCTTTGTAGTAACGTCTGTAAACAACGGGCTCAAAGGAGTCGGATTCGCCCTGCATCCAGCAAACGGCACCGATGCGCGCATCGTAGCCCGCGTCACGCAGAGCTGTCATATAGGTATCAACATATTCCTTCATTGCCTTGTAGATGTCACCGCGCTCACCGTACTTCAACCATTGATAATACAAAGACGTGCCCGAATAGGTGTACTTGAGAATGATGACCTCTTCGTCACCCCACGCCTCGCTGAATTTTTCTGCCATGCCGACCTCGGGGCCAAAGACGTCATCCCAAACACTGCAACCCAGATCAACGTTTACAAACTCTCCGTTTGAGCAGTTGGTATGATTATCCACACAATAGTTGATGTGAACCGTATCAAAACCGCTCTCATATTTGGCAAACTGCTCGGGGGTGGTGTTCTTTTCTAAATATTTGATGCGGCCAATGCCCGTTGCGTTGCTCTGCCCCATCAAAAGAATCACCTTAACGCGCTTGCCGTTGCCGTTTGGCAAATTCTCGGGTTTGGGAAAATCGGTATGCATTTTCATTTCAATCGCCTTATTCGGCCATTTGACGGAACGCCACCAAGCGTGCAGTCCAATACCCGTCCCCAAAACCAAAAGTGCTAAAGCAATGCACAAAACAATTTTCAGTGCTTTTTTCATCTGTCTGTCTCCTTTTTTATTTGCGGTCGCAATGCTGCCCAGTTCACTTGCCTATCGCGACTGATAGGAATGTATCACCTGTTCGCCAAACAAATGCCCAAGCGCCAGCTCACTCATCGCATCGTAATGTCCCCAATCGGGAGAGCCCTCGGGCTCTTTGTGAACGGTAAAGCCCGCCTCAATGGTGGGGAAATAGAGATTCAGCGCCGAGTCCTTTGAAAATGCCACCTTTGCCTCATTGATGGCGGGGTAAGCGGGCTCGCAGTAAGGACTGTTGGAAATACCCGCATCGATAAAATAGATGCCGCGCTCCTCGGCGTAGGGGGCAAGATCCTCACGCAGATAGGATGCGAATTTGGTTTGATTCTCGTAATAGTGTGCTGCCTTAAAGTCGGTGGTATCCGACTCCCCTTGCATCCAACAGACAGCACCGATGTGCGCATCGTAGTTTTGATTCTTCAAGGCCTGCAGATAGGTTTGAAGAAACGCCATGCACGCCCGATAGATAGAGCCGCGCTCCCCTTGTGAGAGCCAATGATAATGCAAGGAATAGCCCGACATCGTGTATTTTAGGATCACGACCGTCTCGTCGGGATACGCCGCCGACAAAACCTCCGCCATGCCAACCTCAGGACCAAAGTAGCCCTCTCCGGCAGCGCAGGTCAGGTCAACCGGCACAAATTCACCGTTTGAGGTGTATTTGTGATCGTCAAGGCAGTAATTGATGAGCACAGAGGAATATCCTTTTTCATATTCCGCATACTTTTCGACTCCCACGCCTTGCTCGAGATAGCTCGTCAGCGAGCACCCTGTGGCATTGCTCTGCCCCAAAAGCAGGATCACGCGCACCCGCTTCCCTTCTCCGTCGGGAAGATTTTGCGGCGCGGGAAAATCGGTATTCATATTCAGTTCGTATATCTCGTCCTCCGGTGGCTCTTCAGGGGCGTTTTCAAGAGAGCGTCGCCAAAGGAACAATCCAAGTCCTGCGCTGATGCCGACTGCCACTGCCACGATGCAAAGAATGATTTTGAATTGTCTTTTGGATTTCATCTTTCCTCCAAGTCAAAAAGCCGCGGGGACCGTCGGTTGACAGCCCCCGCTTTTATAATTCGTTTTTATCAGAATGCTACGGGAACAAAGAAGTATACGCAGAACAGAGCCGTTACGATAAGGGCAACAACAGAAACCTTCCATACGGGCTTTTCCTTCTTGTTGATAGCGTAGGTAATAAGGCCGATGAGGTATGCGATAGCAGACATAACGGTGTAGGTTACCATACCGATACCGATACCCTTGGTGATGGAGTAAGAGAGAAGCATTACAACGATGGTAAGGAATGCAGAGGTTGCACTGATAGCGTCGTCCATGTCAACACTCTTAATGTTGTTCTTCATCATCAGGACGCCAACGTAAATCAGAGCTGCTGCGGTTGCCGCACCGGGGATAACTGCAAATGCGGGCATTGCAAACATTGCCAAGAAGAACATGGAAGCAGTGGTGAACGAGGTCAAACCGGTTCTGCCGCCTGCAGATACGCCTGCACCGGATTCAACGAATGTGGTAACGGTGGAGGTACCGAGCATTGCGCCTGTGCAGGTTGCAATTGCATCGGAGATCATGATCTTATCGTAGTTGTAGGGCTTGTTGTTCTCGTCGGAGAGAATTCTGTTACCGCCGCAGCAACCAACAATGGTACCCATGGTATCGAACATATCGATCATGCACATGGTGATGATAACCATGATTACGGTGAATATGCTGCCGCCCTCGGGAACGAGACCGTTCTTGAATACGTCAACGAAAGAAAGGAACACAGAGTTCTCTCCTGCGAAGAAGTTAGCGAAGTTTTCCCAGAACTTCCAAGAAACTGCGCCGTCGCCTGCGAGAACTGCGAGATCGGTAACGCCAAAGGGAATACCGATCAGGGTTGCACCAAGGATACCGAGAATAACGGAGCCCTTAACGTTGAGCTTATCGAGAATTGCAATGAGGAACAAACCGATGAATGCAACGATTGCGGTTTTGCATGCCTCAAAGCTGGTGAAGTTAACAAGACCAACCTGAACGTAGGGGTCAGCAACAATAATGCCTGCATTTTGGAAACCAATGTAAGCAATGAACAAGCCAATACCAATGGAAATGGAGCTTCTAATTGCAACGGGCATACCGTCGAAGATCAGCTCACGGAAGGACTTGCCATTGATTTTGATAAGAGTAAGAGCAAGGAACAGAACACCGGAGATAAGAACCATCATAAATGCCTGACCGAGGGTGAATCTTACACCGTAGGTGTCGGCTGCCCAAAGCGCAACGAGACCGCCAAGCAGGGAGTTCAGACCCATGCCGGAAGCTTGCGCCAAAGGCATTTTTGCCAAGAACGCCATCAAGAGGGTACCAATGATTGCGCCAAGAGCGGTTGCGATGAATACAGAGGGCCAGTATGCGCCCATATCAGGGCTCACAAGGATCTGTGCGGGGTTAACCGTCAGGATGTACGCCATTGCAAGGAACGTAACAATACCTGCGACGATTTCGGTCTTGATGCTTGTTTGCTTCTTCACAGGATCAAAACCGAGCGCTTTGAGAAAACCGTTTTTCATTTTTATTCCTCCTTCTATATCCCACTTTTTTGGAATATGGGATTATTTTATCACAGTTCCCTACCAAATGCAACCTTTTTTTCACAAAAAAATCACTTTTGTGCAGAATGATGTAGAATTTTGGCACTCAAAAAGATGTTTTTTGTAAATTCGACATGTTTTTTTATAAAATAAAAAAATATCGCAAAAAGTCTTGCTTTATTCAAAAACTTTTGTTATACTTATAGTGAAAAAATACCAAGGAGGACCCCTATTATGGCATTGACATATATTATTGGCGGTAAAATCGTTCTGCCCGAGGCCGTGATCGAAGGAAAAGCACTCGCCTTCTCCGAGGAAACCGGCAAAATTGAAGGCGTTGTTGATACCGTTCCCGCAGGAGCCAAGACCATTGACGCCGGTGGCAACTACGTAGCACCCGGCCTTGTAGATATCCACATTCACGGATACCTCGGCGAGGATACCTGCGACGCAAAGCCCGAAGGCATTAAAAAGATGGCTTACGGCATAGCACAAAACGGTGTTACTTCCTTCCTGCCCACCACTATGACCGTGGCAAAGAATGAAATTGTTGACGCCCTCAACGCTGTTCGCTCCGTTAAGGAAGAAAGCAAAACCTGGGATGGCGCCGAGATCATCGGTGTTCACGCCGAAGGTCCGTTCATCAACCCGAGCAAAAAGGGCGCACAAGCCGAGGAGAACATTCTCACTCCCGACGCTGATTTCATTCTCGAAAACGCAGACATCATTACATCCGTAACCCTCGCTCCCGAAATGGACCCCGGTCACAAGTGCATTAAGTGCTTGGCGGCAAAATCCAAGGTTCTGGTTTCGATGGGTCACACCGATGCAAAGTTTGAAGAGGCAATGAGCGCGGCTCGCGACGGTGTAAACCACGCAACTCACCTCTTTAACGCAATGTCTGCCCTCGCTCACCGCAACCCCGGTGTTGTCGGCGCGGCTCTCGCATCCGAAAACGTATCTGTTGAGGTCATTGCAGATACCTTCCACATCAATCCCGGTCTGTACTCCATCATCGCCAAGGTAAAGGGCGACAAGATGGTGCTCATCACCGACTGTACCCGTGCCGGCGGTATGCCCGACGGTGAGTACGACCTGGGTGGACAACCCATTTTCCTCAAGGGCATTGAGTGCCGCCTTGCCGACGGTACCATTGCAGGCAGCGTGCTCAAGCTCAACCACGCAGTGAGAAACGTGCTTGCAAACACCACGCTCCCCGTAAACGAAGTATTTAAAATGGCATCTCTCAACCCCGCAACCTCCATTCACGTTGCCGATCGCATCGGCTCGCTCGAGGCAGGCAAGGATGCCGACATCATTATTGCAGATAACGATATCAACATCGTAAGAACCATAAAGAAAGGAAGAACCATTTATGAAGCTTAAAATGAATGCTCCGCTCGACCCCGGCTTTATGCCTATGGCTGTCGTTTACCGCGAATTTGAAGAAGCAGTTGCAAAAGAGGGCGGTCAAAAGCTGACCATCGGTCTTGAAAGAAATGACGGTCTGACCTCTGTTTACACCGTTGAGGTCTTCAAGGACGGCACCGGTCACGACGAAGAGAACCACGAGTTTGTTGAGCGTCTTGTAAAAACGCTGCTCTGGACCCGCGGCGGTTATAAGATCATCATTGCCGGCTCCAAGGTTATTGCCGACAAGATCAAGGCAGATTACTCTGTAGGCGGCTACCGCGATTTTGACCGTGACTTTATGTCCGGTGTTTACGAAGCTCCGTTTGAGGTGATTCACGTTCCTTTTGAACAAGCTCCCGTTAACAAAGAGTCTGCCGCTCCCGTAGGCCGTCACCTCGACGGTTGCCGCATCGGCTTTGACGCAGGCGGATCCGACCGCAAGGTCTCCTCTGTTGTTGAGGGTGAAGCTACCTACTCCGAAGAGGTTGTTTGGTTCCCCAAGCTCCAAAACGATCCTTCCTACCACTATGCAGGCATTATGGACGCGATGAAGACCGCGGCATCCAAGATGCCTCGCGTTGACGCCATCGGTGTTTCTACCGCAGGTGTTGTTATCGGCAACCGCATTATGACCTCTTCCCTCTTCCTTAAGGTAAAGAATGAAAACCCCGAGGCATTTGAAAAGGTTGTTAAGAACATTTACACCGACATTGCAAAAGAGCTTGGCAACGTTCCGATTGAGGTTGCAAACGACGGTGACGTTACCGCCCTTGCAGGCGCTATGGACCTTGGCGACAACAACGTTCTCGGCGTTGCTATGGGTACCAGCGAGGCAGGCGGCTACGTTGACGGCAACGGCAACATTACCGGTTGGCTCAACGAGCTCGCATTCGTTCCCGCAGACTACAACAAGAATGCAATGGTTGACGAGTGGTCGGGCGACTACGGCTGTGGCGTTAAGTACTTCTCTCAAGACTCCGTTATCAAGCTTGCTCCCGCAGCAGGCATCGAGCTCGACGAGAACGCATCTCCCGCAGAAAAGCTCAAAGCAGTTCAAAAACTGATGGCAGAGGGCGACGAAAGAGCCAAGAAGATTTATGAGACCATCGGTGTTTACTTCGGCTATGCCGTTGCTTACTACGCTCTGTTCTATGATATCAAGCACGTCCTTTTGATGGGCCGCGTATCCTCCGGTGAGGGCGGAAACATCCTGTTCCAAAACGCGCAAAAGGTACTCGAGGTCGAGTTCCCCGAGCTGGCAGAAAAGATCACCATCCACCTGCCCGACGAAAGCAGCCGCCGCGTTGGTCAGTCCATCGCAGCAGCAAGCTTGCCCAACATTGGTTGATCCATTATACAAACATAAAAAGGCACCCACGTGGGTGCCTTCCATAAAGCAGGTTTTACCTACCATAAGAAACAAATTTGTAGGGGCGACCAGTGGTCGCCCGCGGGCGTTCAATGAACGCCCCTACATTACAAAAGGACAGAGATTTTTCGTCTCTGTCCTTTTTCACACGCCTTGCTCTGCAAGGTATAGTGTGTTACACCTTTGTAGGTGCACTGTCGGGCGGTAATGAGCCTCCCTTGTGTAAAGGGAGGTGGCTCGCGCGAGCGAGACGGAGGGATTGTTAAAAATAAAATTATACCGAAAAACAATCCCTCAGTCACCTTCGGTGACAGCTCCCTTTGCACAAGGGAGCCTTTAGGTTGTGCGCCCCGAAAGTTCGTCTGCTTTTCCTGACAAGCACTGCTTTTGTGGACACAAAAGCAAAATTAACTTTCAAAATCCATATCTATTCGTTTGAGCAACTCCTCTTGACAGTAATAGTGCTTGGGCATAGTCTTTGCCAATTCCAAAGCTCTTTCGCGGTTGTTTGTTGCTGTTGCGGCACCGCACAAATAGAAAATGGCCTTGTATCGGTATTCTTGAATCGAACATTCTGCGATAATATCCTCACAAAGCTGATTTAACTCCTTACCCGCCGAAAGATAATCCTCATTATGCTTTGGCATAGCAAGAACAGCTAAAAAAACAACAAGACTATCTTTTAACATCCAACTATCAGGGTACTGCTTTAGTCCTTCTTTTATCATGTTATAAGCGTTCACCCATTTGTTGGGATTATCTCCAACAATGGATTCAAACGCCTCTTTTCTGATTCTGAAAATATCCTTTTCTTTGCTATTCAGATCCACTCCAAGCAAATAATCGCAGGACACGTTAAAGGTGTAGGCAATGGGGGCGAGCATCGAAATATCGGGCATTGATGAATCTGTTTCCCAACGGCTTACCGCTTGCGCGGAAACTCCCATCATTTCTGCAAATTTTTCTTGAGTCCAATTGTTTTCTACACGTAATTTTTTGATTTTTTCTCCCAAAGTCATAAATAAAAATTCCTCCATATCTGTATTGCAGGCGGCCTCCTGTGCTTTTATTATAACATAATTGAAAAACCCTGTCCACGTATTGTTACTTGAAATAAAAACACGCCTTACTTGTGCGCGCTCCTGCCAACACGATATGCAGCAAAGCATAAAAACAATAAATTGGCGCGCCTGCTTTATCGCAGGTGCGCCAACGGGTATCTTTTTCTGATCTGTCAAAATACCAAGGACAGCGTTCCAAGTGCCGCGATGAGCGAAGGAACCGCAACGGTCGTGCCGATCTTGAGAAAATCCGCATAGCCGAATTTGAGGTGATGCTCTTTAAGAATCGAGCTCCACATAATGCCTGCAAGCGCGCCAATAGGAGTCAAGCACGCGCCCAAATTAGAGCCGACAACGGTGGCATACACCGCCGCATCGGTCGCTCCGCCCGAAAGAATGGCGGAGTACAAAACGCTCATGGGAATGTTATTAATCAGGTTTGCCGAGAGGAACGAGGTAATGCCGTAGCTCCAGACAGATGCCGAACCGCTCAACATTCCGTAAATAAAGTCGGTCACGCCGTTGGTATGGAGTGCCTCCACCACCACAAACATCGAAAGAATAAAGGGAATCAGCTCCCACGGTGCGCGTTTCAAGCACGCCTTGGTGTGCGTGGGCTTCTCCTTGCGAACGATTGCGAGAACAACGGTAAAGGTCAAAAGACTCAATGCCGACACCAAGGACACAAGCCACATATCCAGCCCGATGTAAGAGCCGATGGCAAGCAGAACGGTGCACACGCCAAGGTGAACAAGGCCGACGGTCAGCGAAAGGTGATCCTCAATTTTGACGTCCTCGGGCGTGGCATCAATGGGCTCGGAGAGCTTTTTGCGGAAGAGCAGATACAGACAGCCGAATGCAACCAATCCCGAAACGAGGGTTGGGATCATCATAATAGCAACGTAAGAGACAAAGTTGCCGCCTGCCGCCGTTACCAAATAGATGTTGGTGGGATTGCCGATGATGAGCTCCATGCTCCACGTGTTTGCCGCTACAAATTCTGCCGCAAGGTAAGGAATGGGGCTGATGTGCGCATTCTTTGCAAAGTAGCAAATAAAGGGGGTGAAGGATAAAATGATAATATCGTTGGATGTAAACACAGTCAGCACCGATACGGTTACATACAAAATGAGGAACAGTCGCATTTGGCTATGCCCTGCCTTGTGCAAGGTAACACTCGCCAAATAGCGGAAAAAGCCAAGCTCATCCAAAAAGATGGAGAGCACTGTCATGGAGATAAACAAAACGAGGATTTTAAGTGGGTTGATGGCGGTGTCTGCCAAAAGGGCCGCACCGACGGTTCCTATATCAACCGCTCCCACAAGGAGCAAAAGAATGGCACCCACAACCGTGACCACCCAATATGAGCCGAAGGAAAATCGACCAATCTTCACTTTTGGAAAAAAGAGCACTGCCGCAATCATCGCCAAGCAGGTGGCGGCGGCAATCAAAATTGAAAGTTCCATACTGTTCCCTTTCCAATCAAAATTATGCATTAAAAAACGCCATCTTTTGGCGCACCCCCCAATTTTAGCACAAGTGTTCCTATTTGTCAACAAAATTCCAAAATTTTTTTGCCTTATTTTTATCAATAAATCTACCTTTTTGACACCCCTTAACAGAATATTCACAAATCCTTCAATTGTTTATGTTACAATGAAAAAAACACCTTGAAAGGAATGATATATAATGAAGAACAAACACACGGGCAAGCTCAAAATCATTATTGTTTTTGGCGTTTTGTTTTTGCTCATTGCCGTGCTCTTGATGCTTATCTTTTTAGATGGCAAAAAGACCTACACCGTACGCTTTGAGTTGGACGGCGGCACTCTTTTGGGTGGCTCTTTGGAGCAACGTGTTATGCAAGGTCAGGATGCGATTCCCCCGTCGGTTGTTAAGGAGGGCGCCTTTTTGCGCGGATGGAGCGCTCCCTACCGCCGTATTACAAGAGACATTGTAATTGAGGCGGTTTGGGAATACGAAACCACCGCCGGCATTATTTATGCCGACAGCGAGAACCAAAACTTCACCGAAATCGTTGGCGCTTTTCCCCATTTGCGCGGCGCGGTCTATTTGGGTGCTTACTACGATGAAAAAAAGGTGCTCGGTATTCGTGACGGCGTTTTTGCAAATCAAACCGAAATCACAAGGGTCTATTTGCTGGACGGTCTGTATTCCATTGGCGCGAATGCGTTTGCAAACTGCACCAAGCTGACCGAGATCGAAATTCCCGAAACCGTTATCTACCTTGGAGACGGCGCCTTCCGCGGCTGCACCGCGCTGGAGACCTTAACGCTCAACGAGGGCCTTTTGACCATTTCGGCAGGAGCGTTTAAGGGCTGCACGTCCTTAACGGAGGTGCTGCTGCCCGAAAGTCTTACAACCATTGAAGCGGGCGCGTTTGCCGATTGCGAAAACCTTGTAATCAAAACCACCCTGCCCCAAGAGGAATGGCCCGCGGGCTGGGCGGCCGGTTGGTTTGGCGACGCCACCGTTGAAATTGTAGAAAAGACGGAGGACGAGGACGCCGAAGAGGACGAGGACGGCAAGAAGGATGATGACAAGGAACAAGACAAGGATAAGGAGCGCAGGAGGGGATAAATTATGCATATGATGCAAATGCTCGGTGCTCTCTCGCTGGTATTCTTTGCAGGACTCTTTCTGCTATGCTACTTTCGTGAAAAGCTGAATAACCCCATTATCAATCCCCTGTTTTTGATCGTTTGTGCCGTTTGCTTTTTTTGCTGGAACTACGCGGCATACGAACGCGGCTGGCTCAAGAACGGCTTTATGACCCTGGAAAACATCAGTCCTTTTATTTGCACCGTTATTATCGCAACTCCGTTTTTGCAGGAAAAGATCAGAAACCTTGCCTACTGTGCCATTGCGTTTTTGGGGTTTGGTATGTTCTTAGCACTCTACATCAGCCCCGGTGCTTCCTATTTTTTGGATCACAACCACACGGCAACCTTTGTGCACATCAGTGAGGCAGTATGCCACCTGACAATGTCTCTTTACGGCTTTTATCTGATTTTGGCCAACAAGGTAAAGTTGAGCTGGGAAAACCTTGGCAAGGCCATCGTATTTATTTATACCGCCATTGGATTTGGCGTATTTTTGAACTGGTGCTTCCATTTGAACAACTTTCAAATGGATATGTACGGTGACTATTCCATCTACTTCCTTGATATTTTCGGCACCTTTGAGGCAACCTTTATTGCCTACCTCGTGGGTGTTTTGGCGGTCATCTTTATGGGATTTTTGGTTGGTTCCTTTCTTGATTGGTTTTCAAAGTCGCAAAAGGTCGGAGATGCGACCCCTCAACAGGCATCAAACCTTACAAAAACCACAGGAAAGGTCGAGCAGACCGAAACGGTTGAAAAAGCCGAAAAATAAAACAAAAGTTGAGCGTCCACACGGGTGGGCGCTCTTTTTTTGAAGAAAAGCACATTTTTTGAAAAAAAGGGCTTTTCTTTATTAGAAATATATGGTATAATGAATACATAAAACCCTTTGGAGGTGTCATATGCAAAAAATCAAGCAGCTGTGGGCTAACTTTGCCCTAAAGCATCCTAAGCTTTCGGTGTGGGTACGCGAAGGCGGATTTTTCATCATCATCAGCAACCTCATTACCCTTTTGAGAGCGCTATTTATGACGTTCCTTACACCTGCTTTCGCTTCCTTCCTCGGAACCGAGACTTGGGGGTGGCCTAACCTTCCCCTCACACTGTTCGGTCAGAACTTTAACTTCCAAATCGTCGGATACGACGAATTGGTTGGCGGCCTTGCATACACTGTAGCATTTTACAGCGCATCTCTCGTCTGCGAGGTCGTTAACTTCTTTATGCAGAGAAAATTCACCTTCCGCAGTAACGGCAATATCGTCTTTCAGGGATCGATTTATTTTGTTGCATGGTGTGTCATTACCGTAATCGTCAACGCAATCAACAGCATTTGGACGGGAGTAGCGGTCGCTTTTCTGCCCGACGTGATTTACAACCTTCTCACCACATTCATCCAAGGCGGAGTCTCAATGATCGTCTTCTTCTTTGTAAACAAAATCATCTTTAAGGATAGTCAAAGCAACACAAAAAGTGCCGAAAATGCATGACATATGCAAAAAACGGCCCCAAATAAACAACCGCACACACGGCTCTCGTGTGTGCGGTTGCTTTTTTAATTGAAACGTACAATCTTATTGGCAATTCGATAGAAGAAAATCGCCACAGAGCGGCCGAATTTGCCCTTCAAACAAATAATGGCAAGGGGGGTACGGTTGCGATAGTGCCTGCCCCACTTGAGGTTATGCTTTTTGCAATTCGCCCACATCTGTTCAAGATTGGCATCTGCCTCGTCGCTCTTGTTCAGGCGTGCGAACATAACAGCAATGCCAAAGAGCATAAACAGCTCGTGATCCAGATACTTTTTGAGCATCGGCTCCTCGATGTTATCGAGGTCACAGGCAATAAAGCTCTTTTCGCTGACAAGCAGCTGATGCGTGTATCTTTTGATCACAGCTGCCTCTTGCACCGATTGGTCGGGACGACCGATCCAATAACGGTAAAGATCGTGCGGGAAATAATACAGCTTCTTGACGCGCGGCAGAGTCTTGCAGATCATGAGGTTATCCTCATAAAAGATCTTGCGCGGTAGGGGCTCGTCCCACGCCTTGACAAGGGAGGTGCGGAAGGTGCTGGAATGAATGGTGAGCATTTGGTGCAGGCGGAAGCGTTTGGTATCCTTCCACTCAAAAATGCGATTTTTGGGGAGCACGCTTGAGTAATCGATGGAACGGTCACCTTCGCCGTCGGTGTGAACGTAATAATAGTTCGTTATCGCCATATCAACGCCACCCTCGCGCTCGCATGCCTCGAGTGCATCAAGGAAAGCGGGAAAATCCTCGCTCATCTTATCGTCACTGTCGACCACCTTAAAATAGATGCCCGTGGCGTGCTTTGCGCCTTGGTTGATGCCCTCGCCGTGTCCACCGTTCTCTTGGTGAACGACCTTAACGATGGTGGGATATGCACTTGCGTATTCATCGGCAATGGCACCCGTGGCATCGGTGGAGCCGTCGTCAATAATGATGATCTCCACACGTTCGCCACCTACCAAGAGACTGTCGACACAACCTCTCATATACGCCTCGGAATTGTAGCAAGGCACGGTAACGGTTAATAATTTTTGATTCATGCAAACTCTCTTTCTGCGGCATCCAGAGCGGAAAGTATCACCGCATCCATATCATAGTAGCGGTATTGCCCAAGGCGACCGCCAAAAATGACCTTTTCTTCTTTTTCTGCCAACGCCTTGTATTTTTCGCACAGGGTGTTGTTGGCATCGTCGTTGATGGGATAATAGGGCTCGATGCCGGGCGTCCACTCCTGACTGTACTCACGCGAAATGACCGTTTTGGGCTGTGTGCCAAACACAAAATGCTTGTGCTCGATGATGCGTGTGTAAGGCGTTTCGGCATCGGTATAATTGATGACCGCATTGCCTTGATAGTTGTCGGTGTCAAGCACCTCGACGTCAAAACGGATACTGCGATAATTCAAGGGTCCATAGCAGTAATCAAAGTAAGCATCGAGTGCTCCCGTATAAACGACCTTATCGGCGATGTTATTATACGCATCGCGTTCCTCAAGATAATCAACGTCGAGGCGCACCTCGATTCCATCAAGCATCTTTTCTACCATTGCAGTGTACCCATCGATAGGAATGCCCTGATAGAGCGCGTTGAAGTAGTTGTTGTCGTAAGTAAAGCGAACGGGCAGACGTTTGATGATAAACGCAGGGAGCTCTTGGCAGGGTCTTCCCCATTGCTTCCCTGTATATCCCTTAATCAGCTTTTCGTATATGTCGGTGCCAACCAAGCTGATGGCTTGCTCCTCGAGGTTTTTGGGCTCGCCAACGCCACTCTCTCGTTTTTGCTCCTCGATCTTTTCCTTTGCCTCGTTAGGGGTTACAACACCCCACATCTTGTTAAAGGTGAGCATATTAAAGGGCAAGGAGTAGAGCTCGCCGTAATAGTTCGCCATAGGCGAATTTGTATAACGGTTGAACTCGGCAAAGCGGTTGACGTACTCCCACACGCGACGGTCGTTGGTGTGAAAAATGTGCGCGCCGTACTTATGTACCGCAATTCCTTCTATTTCCTCGGTGTAAATGTTGCCGCCCACGTGAGGGCGTTTGTCGATAACCAGCACCGTTTTGCCCGCCTCCTTTGCTTTTTGGGCAAAGGTAGCACCAAACAATCCGGCACCAACGATTAAATAGTCGTATTTCATAGTCATAATTTTAATCATTCAAAGGTTTATTGATCCTCTGCCTTTTTGAGTGCCTTTTTGAAGGCAGAAGCATTTTTCAGGTTTTTGAAGAAGTCTACAATCAAGCGTCCAAGTCCGCGCCAGAAGTGTCCGTTGATCATAAACAAAATATCCTCGGCCATCTTTTTGGATACGATTCCGTTAGAGAATTTTGCCATTGCACGAACGGGCATGTTGTAAATAAACATGATGTTCAAATTCGGCTCTCCCTTGGCATCTGCCTTTTCCTTGATAGAGGTCAGAACGCGATAGAGGAAACGCGCAAACGCACCCTTTGCATAATAAAGCTGACACAGAGCATCGTTTTCGGTAATTTCACCGCTCCATTTGCCATCGGGAATAGCGTGACCCAAAAGCGCCTCAAAGTCACCATCGGATACCTCTTTGATATCCGCACGCTTATAGCATGCAGGAGCGTTATCGTTCGCCTTTTTGCCTGCTACGTGCAGCACACTCGAAAGAACGACCTCGTGTGCGTTCTTGGCAATGCAGATGTCATAATCTGCATCCTCGATTGCCCATGCATTATCGGCGATATCAAAGTAACGGAAGGTCTTATCGTCGAACGGAATGGTGACACGTTGGCTCTCACCTGCCGCAAGGAATACCTTTGCAAATCCCTTGAGCTCTTTTTCGGGACGGTAGATCTTACTATCCTCGCAAGAAACATAAAGTTGTACCACCTCGGCGCCATCGCGCTCGCCCGTGTTGGTAACGGTAACGCTGACGGATTTGTCGTCCACCTTTATATCGCTATACGCAAAATTCGTATAACTCAAGCCGTAGCCAAAGGGATAGCACACGGGAACACCCGCGCTTTCAAAATAGCGGTAGCCGATATAAAGTCCCTCGCGGTACTCGGCATTGCGTTCGCGGCTCGGGAAATAAGGCGTTGCCGAAACGTCCTCCAAAGAGAGAGGCCAGGTTTCGTTGAGCTTGCCCGATGGGTTGGTTTTGCCGAGAATGGCATCGACCATAGCACCCGCTCCCGCTTGACCGCCAAGGTAGCCGTGGATAGCCGCGCGGTAGAGCTCTCTCTCGGGCATTACAAAGGGAGCTCCTCCGGAAAGAACGAGAATAACGTTGGTATTGACCGCACAAACAGCTTTGATAAGCTCTTGTTGCGAGCGGCTCAATTCCATGTGTAAGCGGTCCATGCCCTCGGACTCAAGAATTTCATCAAGTCCTACACAAAGCAAAACGGTCTCGGCGTTCTTTGCCACAGCAACTGCCTCGTCGATCATTTTTTGATCGGGATTTGGATTGCGGCGGTCAAACCCTTGGGCGTATGCGGTAATTTCGATGCCCTCTTTGCTTAAGCAGTCATAAAGGTTATCGAGCTTGGTAGGGTTGACCTGCGAAGAGCCCGCGCCCTGATAGCGAGGGGATTTTGCAAAATCACCGATAACAGCTACCTTTGCATCGCTTGCAAGAGGCAAAATTCCGTCATTCTCCAAAAGCACGATGCTCTCGGCGGCACACCTTTTTGCAAGGGCGTGGTGGGCGTCAGTGTCAAAGGTCTTGGGCGCGTTGGCAACCGCCTCGGTGGTAGAATTGACAACGCCAAGCAACTCCGCAAGGCGCGCATCGAGAACGCTCTCCTCGATTTTTCCCTCGGCGAGGTCTTTGAGCAAACCGAGTGCACAGTCCGCTCCCGGAGCAGGCATAACCAAATTAGAGCCGGCTCTCACGCCCTCGGTGTGGTTGTTGTCGGCACCCCAGTCGGTTACAACAAAGCCGTCAAAGCCCCACTCATCGCGCAAAATGTCGGTGAGCAGGTGTGCGTTTTCGTTGGCATAGGTGCCGTTAATTCTATTGTAAGAGGACATAATGCTCTTTGCTCTGCCCTCTTTAACTGCAATTTCAAAGCCCGTCAGGTAGATCTCGCGGAAGGTACGCTCGTCAAGAACCGAATCCATTGCCATACGGCGCAGCTCCTGTGAGTTGACGGCAAAGTGCTTGGGGCAAGCCGCCACACCGTTTGACTGAATACCCCTGATGTATGCCGCCGCCATTTTGCCGGCAAGGTAGGGATCCTCAGAGAAATATTCAAAGTTACGGCCGCAAAGAGGACTGCGCTTGATGTTCAGTCCGGGGCCGAGAACAACGTGTACGTTGTTTGCCGCGGCTTCCTCGCCCAGAGCGCGACCGAGCTCCTCGGCCAGCTCCAAGTTCCAAGAGTTCGCCATGCCCGCCGCAGTGGGAAAACAGGTTGCGGGAACAGATGCATTCAAGCCAAGGTGGTCGGCAGCCCCCGCCTGCTTGCGAAGACCGTGAGGGCCGTCGGACATGAAGATCTCGGGAATATCGGCGTGCTCAAAGGAATAGGTCGTCCACACGGTCTTGCCTTGCAGGAGTGCCGCCTTTTCTTCAAGCGAGAGTTTTTTAATTTGTTCTTGTGCTTTCATATCGCACCTCCGTTTATCGGAATGTAAAGAATGTCACGTCATTTCTGATATTGTATCAGGGATCAATAGCCCCCAAAGCCCCAACCCACCGCGGGTTGAGGCCTTGGAAAAATTGTGTTAGTTGCTTTCGGGTGCGGCGGTTATCTTGAGGGTAGGCATCTCATACTCTCTGGTGATTGTGTAAACTTGACCGTTGAGGGTAACATTTTGTCCGCCTTCAAATTTCAGGCCGTTGCCTCTGATGTCACCGTTACTGTTTGCAGCGTTGTAGTAAACACTACCCTTTACACGCAGGTGAGGATAAATAGTTGTTCCAACAGGAAGCAGGGTGACGTCAATCTTAAACGTGAACGTGTTGCCGGTAAATTCGACAATCAAATCGTAAAGCTTTGCGTTGTCGAAGAATTGCAAATCCTCGGCGGTATAGCCGTAAGAAGTACCGCTGAATACGTAGTAAACCCTGTCGCCTTGCTGTTCAACACTCGCATGGAGAACCTTAATACCGACAAATTCAATCTCCCGACTTGCCTTGACTTCGGGGTTAGACTTCAAGGTTGCGGTAACCGTATATTTGCCGTATTCGGTAACGGTTGCGCCCTCTTTGCCGCCACTGACCTCATAGTTGAAGAGATTGGACGAAACCAAAACCTTGGTACCGTTGGAAAGTGTTGCAACAACAGGGGGCTTGATGTTTGTGAGCTTGCCGCCTACCGCTACGGTGTAGTTGGGAGAAAGCTCGATTTGCTCTATGTCGAAACTGTCGGGAATCTCATTGCCAACGGCATCAACGTTGACGTAGTCGATGTTGAGGGTAGAGGGAGACTCATTCCAACAAGTCATGGCACCTGCTGTGCTGTTTTTGAAACTAACCTTAATAGTGTTTGTGCCCGCATCGAGTGCGATGTTTTCAAAGGTGAATTCATAGTAAATACTGTACAGTGGTTGGTAATCCTTGTGAATGTCGGTTCCCTTGAGAACGACACTGTCGGGAATGGCAACCTCTTTGCCGTTTACGGTCAGGTCAAGAATGGTGTTAATTTGCAAAGGCAACATACGGTAGCCGTCATTCTTGTTTGCACCGTTTACAAAGCAGCAATAGCTGTTGCCGCAACGCATAGTAATGTTACCAACGATAGCAGACTCGGAGTTTACGGTAATGGTGAGAGAGCCCTCACCGCCGTTGAGAACAGTTTTGCCGAAGTTGCCCGCAAAGGAAACGTTCTTTCCAAGGTTGGTGATAACACCATCTACAACGGCATATTCGGTTTCGGTGTTGCTGTTACCGCCAACGATAATGCCGCTTTCACCTTGAACGGTGGTGCGAACGATAACACCGGTGGTAAGCGAAATGGTGGGGTTTTCGTTGTAGGAAACAGATATAGTATATGCCTTACCAAGATTTGCAACGGTGTTGCCGGTAGAAACAGTGTATTCCTCTTTGCCCAAACGCTTTCTGTTGCCGCTCTCATAAATAGCACTGATTTCCATATCAGTGTCGGCAAGCTTGCTGCCCGACTGTACGATAGCATCGCCCGTAAGAACGATAGCAACAACCGCTCCGTCTTCTAAAACGTCAAACACCATAACCGAAATTGCCACGGTTTTGGTCTCTTTACCCTCGGTGTAGCTAACGTTTACCGAACTGTCGGCAGGGGTGAGCTCCTCAGCATCTACCGCGTATTTTTCGGCAGGAATGGTTTGGGTTGAGCCGTCGTTATAATGGGCGGTAAGTACCAAGCCCTCTGCATCAAAGGTGGAACCCGTTTGATAACGCACCTTGTAGGGCGCTTTTGCCACGCTGATGGATTCGAGCTTGATGGGAATGAGTTCAATATTTAATACCGCGGTTTTGTTTTTATAGGTAACGGTTATGTCACCGCCAACCGAATAAAAGTCGTTTTCGGTTGTAAAACTAAACTTGCCCTCTTCAATTGTTTCACTGTAAGGTACGCCGTCAAGCGTATAATTTGCCGTTACCAGGAAATCGCTTGCCTTGGGCTCTGCCAAATCGTTTTTGAAATACTTGACATCTTCTTTTAGTTCAACACTGATGGATTCCAGAACAGGTTTGATTTCCGGCTTATTCATTTCCTCGATCCACGCAAAATACTCTGCGTACTCGCGGTAGGATTTGAGCGGAATGGCAATAACGACCGCTACGGTTGCAAGAATACCGGCAACCAATAGAACGATCTCTATAATCTTTGCGATCTTCTTTTTATTCATATTCTACTTTTCCTCCGTATTTGTAGTTTTGTTTGTTTTTTCGATTGGGTAAGAACAAAAGAACTTTTTGTGGGAATCACTCTTGGTCGGACTGTTCGTCCTCGTTTGTCTTTCCTTCCTCGATGGGTTCTGCCTCTGTGACAACTTCTGTTGCACCGGCAGTTACAAGCTGATCTGTGTCAACGGGTCCACTCGCGGCAAGCTTTTTGGCTCTCTTGCGAATGACCACTTTGCGGAGGATAAAGTATAACCAATAGATGCAGGCAACGCCTACGATGATATCAAGATCGATGAGTGCAAGCTTCCACCAGATCCAGGGCTCGATAACAGAACCTACGGTGATCTGCTCTACGTCATCGTTTTCGTTGTATTGATTGTTTGCATAAAGGGGGCTAAGGAACATATACAAAACGTGGTGGCAGACCTCTTTTGCCTGATTTTGAATACGGTTAGTCGCATCAAAGCCGGTATCAAGCGCGTTGGTTCTTTGACCGAGGTTAATGTCGCCGCCTGCGCGAACCGCATCCTCAATAGACATGTATTCACGGGACCAGCCGTCAACGTAGTCGGTTACGACCGTACCCTTGAAGCCAAGCTCATTGCGGATAACACCTTGAATGAGGGCTTCGCTACCGCCCGTCCAAACGTTGCCAATGCGGTTGTAGGAGGACATAATGCCTACACAGCCACCGTCCTGAATTGCTTTTTTGAAGGGCTTGAGATAAATTTCGCGCAATGCTTGCTCGGTACACCAGGTATACATCGAGTCACGCTCGTGCTCGGTTTCGTAAAGAACGAGGTGCTTGAGGTAGCAATACTTGCCCGTGTTGGTAAGACCGCGTACCTGCTCTGCAAGCATGGTGCCTGCGAGGAAGCCGTCCTCGGAGAAATACTCGTAGTTACGTCCGCCCCACGCGCTGCGGTGCAGGTTTGCGCCAAAGCCGTAGGTGCCGTCCATTGCGATACCCTGAACGCCCATTTCTTTGCCGTAGTTGATACCAAAGCTGTAAGCGAGCGACGGGTTCCAGGTTTGACCGAGAACGGTGGTGCAGGGGAAGCCGGTGCCGCGTTGTGCTCCTGCGTTAAAGGAACGAACTTGAGAAGGACCGTCGTGGTCGGTGAGCTTGGGCTTACCTACCGACGGAAGCGCTGCATTACCGAAGTTACCTGCGTGAATGAGCTCTACTGCTTCGCTAAAGGTAATCTGGGAAAGAACAACGTCCCACAACGGGTGGTTGTAATCCGAGCCGAGCAACAGGCCGAGCTCGGTAATCTTACCGTTCGAGTAAATCAGTGCGTTGCCGCTCTTGTTGTAGGTAACGCCTTCGTATTCGATCTTGCCCGCACTCTTGCCCCAGGTAACGGAGTTGTTGTTAACGGGAACGCCGAAAATGTCGGTTGCGGCATTATCCCATTCACTTGCCTGATCCTTGGTGTATTGGTTGAATTCCTTTACGTTATCCGCCATCTCTCTGTTGGCAACGTCTGCGATCTCGTAAGGATCGGGGAATGCCGCACGGGAGATAAAGCCGATGTTCTGGCCGCTGTCGCTGCCGTCAAGACTTACACCGTCGATAGCGTCCTCACCCGTGAACTTGTTGGTTACGGGGTTTCCGGTTACGTTGTCGATCAGGAAATTGATGGTTTCGGATACGTTGTATGTAATGATGCCCGGGGTGCCGGAAGCACCACCGGTAAAGTTAACGGTCTTAACGTTGTGAGAGTCGGTCATCAGCTTGAGCTGATAAGAGCCGGAGTCAAGCTCATAGCCCTTGTTGCCGTTGCGGTTGAGGTCGTATGCATCGTAGCAAGCGAGGTCCTCTACATCAACAGAGACGGTGAGAGTTTGCTTTTCGCCGGGATTGATCACACCCGTCTTTGCAAAGGCAACCAAATTGACGTGCGCCTTTTCGATCTCCCCTCTCTTATATTCGGGGGTGAGATAGACCTCGATAACGTCCTTGCCCGCTACCTGACCAACGTTGGTGACAGACAGCGTGATGGTGATCTCGCTCTCGCGGTTGATCTCGGAGCCGTCGGGAATAGAGAGTGCTTCTACCGTCCACTCAAAAGATGTATAGGAAAGTCCATATCCAAAGGGATACTGAACCACGCTTTCATAACCCGTTACGGTGATCTTGTTATCGTTTTCGTCAAGGATCTCTCTGGAGTAGTTTGCCCAAATGCCCTCAACGTCGGCAGTCTCGTACCATTTGTAGCCAAGATAAACGCCCTCGATGTAATCGATGAATGCGGGAGCATCGCGGCGTGTTCCGCCTGCGTTACTGCCGGCACCCGTGGGGTACATATCCGCAGCACCGGTATAGTGGCCGATGCCCTGAGAGCTCGTGCGCTTAAAGCTTACATTGCTTGCCATATCATAAGCATAGGTATCGGTAAAGCGACCGCTGGGAGAAACCTCGCCATACAGAACGGAAGGAATCGCCTTTGCCGCCTTTGTACCGGTAGCACCGACTACCAAGCAGGCATCGATGCCGGGAATGGTATCTACAAAATCGAGCTCCATTGCGTTGGTGGAGTTGATGATAACGATAACCGTTTCAAAGTTTTCGCCAACATACTTGAGCATCTCTTCTTCCTCGGTGGAGATCTCAAGATAGTGGCGGCTTGTATCCATTGCACTCTTTGCACCGACCTTGTACTGCACTCTGGTCGGGTCCTCGGTCTCGCCTGCGTGGCGGCCGATTACAACAAATGCCGTGTTGGAATAGCTCTTTGCATTGTTCAAAAGCGCAGTTGTATAATGGTTGGTGTCGGAGATGCTGGGCTCTGCAAGTCGATAGAATGCATCGTAGTTGTTGTTAATAGAGCCAATATCGCCAAATGCGGGAGCAAATTTGCGATACATGGAGATAAGATCTTGGTTGTAGGCAACCCCGTATAGCTCCAACGCCTCCAAAAAGTCGATGTTTTCGGCGGGGTTGTTGTTTTCGGGAAGAACCTGACCGGAACCTGAGCCACCGTGTACCCAGTCGATAACCGCGTGGCCAAATACGTTGACCTGCGAAGCGGCATCAAGTGCGAGCGGGAGAGCACCGTTGTTTTTAACAAGAACACTTCCCTCTTGAATGATCTGCTCGGAGAGCTCCTGGCCTCCCTTTCTTGCCTCATTGATCGTGCTGCTGTTAACAGCAAACGGGTGGAAGTTAAGAACCTCCTCAAAGAATGCCTGAAGGCCTGTGATGTTGGATGCCATTTGCGGTTCGAGCACGATTACGTTACCAATAACCAATGCCGTAATCAAAATGGCGATCACAACGATTTGCACGATTTGACCTACTTTCATAAGTACCTCCGTTTTGTGTTTTAATTGCACCGAGTTATAAATACATTGTATTTATAACTCCATCTAAAGTATAGCACACATTCCCAATACCGTCAATGTTTTTGGGTGGGTTTTTACATAAGTTTCACATATCGGCACGTTTTTTGGTAAAAGTGCAACAAATAAAGGGACTGTTTTTGACAAAGCAGATAAGAAATAAAAGCTTTTTGCAATCGCCAAAGCGAAAAAGGTCGAACGAAAAATATAAAAAGATGAAAAGATTTTTGAAAAAGGGGTTGACAAAGGGCATAGTGTGTGCTATAATAAGCAGTGCGAACCGAAAGGACGCAAGTCTCTTGGTGTTACCTGCCGGTGTGGCGGAACAGGCAGACGCCCGGGACTTAAAATCCCGTGATGCGAGAGCATCGTACCGGTTCGATCCCGGTCACCGGCACCAAGGGACCGAAAATAATATCGCGGAGTAGAGCAGCCTGGTAGCTCGTCGGGCTCATAACCCGGAGGTCATGTGGTTCAAATCCCATCTCCGCAACCAAAAAGAA
Source organism: Eubacteriales bacterium (assembly GCA_045656885.1). Classification (GTDB taxonomy): domain Bacteria; phylum Bacillota; class Clostridia; order Oscillospirales; family CAG-272; genus UMGS1865. The sequence continues at coordinate 21,281 of JAZORZ010000063.1, read as the reverse complement.
AGCAACCCTTTGTGGGTTGCTTTTCTTTTTGGTTGTGATGTTGGTTGCACCCACGTGGGCGCAGGGTTATGAGCCCGACGGGCGAATAACTCGGAGGTAGTGAGAAAAACGCATAGCGTTTTGCGAACGGCCGAGCGGCAATGAATGACAGTCCGGTGGACTGTCAGAACCGCCAAGTTGCCTGCGGCAACTTTTGTGACACGAGCCGCAGCGAGACCATGTGGTGGGACTCCCATCTCCGCAACCAAAAAGAAGATCAATTTCACGCTCTGTGCCATAAAAACATTGATTTGGGGTTGGGGCGAGCAGTCTTTGCCCTTGACAAGCGCTTGATTTTATGCTATAATATAGCAAACGCAAACAGTGGAGGCAGAAACATGAAAAAGGTATTATCTGTATTGGCGCTTTTGGCTATCGTAATCACTATGGTGTCTTGCACCTCCGGGAAAAATCCCATTGCCTACGGAAAAAAGTATTTTCATAGCGTGCGTAGCGATGAGCAATATTACGTATTCAAAAGAGATCAAACCGGATACTGTGAATATTACTATTCTCATTCCAACACCACTATATCGGGGCGCGTTGAGTTTGTCTGGCGAGAGGCCTCGGACGGCGCGATTTATTTATTCAGAACAAAAACCACTTACCATGAAGACCACGCGGGTGGAACAATTCCGTTACTCACCGGCCCGGTCTATTTTTCCAAGGAGTTTTTTGTATGTCACTCCGGTGATGGAAGCGTAAGGTACGTTAAGGAAGGTTCAAAATTGGAAAAGCTCATTGAAAATTGAGCAATCTCTATTTTTGCAACACCGCACAAAAGCAACCCATCGGGGTTGCTTTTCTTTTTTTCTTTTGTTCCTTCTTCCTCTTGAAAAAAGCCGACATCTATGCTATAATAAACTCACTACTTGAAAAGAGGTACCATTATGCCAAGCTTTCAAATGAATCAGGATTTAACCTATGAGGCGTCGCCGATTGTTAAGAACAACGTATTTCTTTCGATGCCCGCAGAGAATGCACCGCTCCCCAAATACGAGGAGATCGCGCATCTGCTTCCCTCTCCTGTTTGGCGCGGTCGCAACGACGTGCTTGCCTGCTACAACTATGCGTGGCGCACGGCGTTTGCCAATCTGCGCCCTGCCAACGGTGAGTTCCATTTTGTTTCCAACTTTATTGACACCGCGTTTAACGGATACCTCTTTATGTGGGATTCCTCCTTTATCGTGATGTTTGGCAAATACGGCGCACGTGCGTTCAATTTTCAAAAAACGCTCGACAATTTCTACTCGCATCAGCACAAGGACGGCTACATTTGCCGCGAGCTTTGTGAATTTCGTGCAAGCGAGCATTTCTCAAGACACGACCCGTCCTCTACGGGCCCGAACATTCTTGGTTGGTCGGAGTGGGAATACTACTCGCAAACGGGTGACGTAGAACGTCTTGAAAAGATTTTTGACCCCCTTCTTGCATACCATCTGTGGCTAAAAGAGTACCGCACCTGGCGCGACGGCACCTATTGGTCGACGGGTTGGGGCTGCGGAATGGACAATATGCCTCGCTTTGAATCGAGCTACAACGTTGCCTTTTCACACGGTCACATGGTATGGGTAGACGCTTGCATTCAGCAGGTGCTCTCGGCAAAGATCCTCATTCAAATTGCAGACATCATCGGGCGTGCCGATGATAAAAACATAGCCGTTCTCAAAGAAGAAGTCAAGCATCTGACCTCTGTTATCAACGACAAGCTCTGGCACGAGGATGATGCCTTCTACTACGATCTTTGGAAGAACGGAGAGCTGAACAAGGTCAAGTCGATTGGCGCGTATTGGGCGCTCCTGGCGGACATCATTCCGCCCGAAAGACTTGCACGATTTGTAGCACACCTCGACAACGAAAAGGAGTTCAAGCGTCCCTGCCGTGTTCCTTCCCTTTCGGCAGATACCCCCAATTACAGCCCGCAGGGCAGATATTGGAAGGGTAGCGTTTGGGCGCCCACCAACTATATGGTGCTCAAGGGACTTGAGAAGAACGGCTACCACGCTCTCGCCTACGACATTGCACGAAATTGCCTTGAAAACGTAGTCACGGTGTTCCAAAACGACGGAACCATCTACGAAAACTATATGCCCGAAAGCACCTCCAAGGGTGCGCCCGCAAAGCCCAATTTTGTGGGATGGTCGGGACTCTTCCCCATCAGCATCCTGTTTGAATACGTATTCGGAATTCATCCCCATGCAAGAGAAGAAAAAATCGTTTGGGATATTCGTCTTGTCGAAGAGCACGGCGTTAAGAATTACCCCTTGGGTGAGCTTTCCGTCGATTTGATTTGTGCAGAGAGAGCAAGCGCGGATGAAGAACCCATCATCACCGCTCTGTGCGAAAAACCGATTGAAATTGAGGTTCACTACGGTGACAAGGTGAAAACGGTTTTGGCAACGGTGAGAAGTTGAGGCAACAAAATATGAAAAAAGTTCTTTGCATCATCAGCAACATTATTTTGTCATATTTCTATCTTTCCACCTCTTGGATGGTATCTGCCGCCGCATTGTTCTATTTGGTGGCGATCGGTTGGGATTGGTCGTCCATGCAGGTGTTTTGGGTAGTGGCGACCACGATAATCGTTTTCACCCCTATCTATTGCATTTTGGGGATCGTTCTCTCGATAAAGCGATGGATAAAAGAGCGTTACCTTTCCGCCTTTCTCTGGCAATTTTTGCCCTTTGGAACAATCAGCATCTCTGCGGTTTTGTTCCTTGTACCCGTTTGGATTGAGGCGTTGATGGGAATATTTGCATAAACAAAGAACAGCAAATGAGAAAACCTCATTCGCTGTTCTTTATTACTTTTTGCTTTCGTTCTGCGCAAATTGCGAAGCCGTAAAAGGCGCGCGAAATTCGATGCAGAAGACGTGATCGACCACTCGTCGCCGTACAAAAGTACGGCAGAGAGGTCGAGCGCGGCTAAAAAGCCACACACCGAAAATGAAGAAACCCGTCGATTTTCTCGACGGGTTTCAACCTTTTATTTGTGTGTGTCAAGTTTAAATTGAATTTAAATTGCTTTTAAAGTGTGGCTTTTGTTCGGCGCGAATTTCGAAGCCGTCTTTTATCTAAAGCCAACGTGTCCTGCAACTTTATAAAGATTCTCAATCTCCTCGCGGCGCTTTGCACAAAGCAGCTTCATGCCCTCAAGCTGTTCGGGAGTAAATCTGTCAAGATCGCCATCCTGAAGCTTATTTTTATACATACGGTCTGCAATAAGCGCAAATTGAATATCGACGGGACGAATAAATCCTTCGAGCTCGCACATAACAACGTTGCTCTTGCCCTCTGCCAAAAGCTCAACCGCTCTGACTGCCATGTGCGCTGCCGTTGCACGGTCGCGCATGGTAGGTCTGCCACCGCGAACAACGTGAGAGAAGCGTGCAAACTTGGTCTCTACACCGGTCTCCTCCTCAATTCTCTTTGCAAAGCTCTCGGCAAAACGTGTGCCATCGGAGTTCATAACGCCCTCGGAAACAACTACGATCATGCCTCTCTTACCCATATCGCGCAGATGTGCGATCTTTTTGATGGCTGCTTCCTCGTCGAAGGGAACCTCGGGAATGGCTACTGCAACTGCCGCACTTGCAATTGCCGCATAGAGTGCGATCTGTCCGCAGTCGCGGCCCATAACCTCAACAACGTTGAGACGTGCGTGGGATTCGCAGGTATCCTTGAGGTTGTCGATCATACGCAGGGTGGTGTTGATGGAGGTATCGAGACCGATGGTATAATCGGTCGCGGTAATATCGTTATCGATGGTGCCGGGAATGCCAATGGAAGGAATGCCAAGCTTGGTCATCTCGGTAGCGCCGCGGAAGGTTCCGTCGCCGCCAATGCAGATGAGTGCATCAATGCCCTGCTTTTTGCACATTTCAACTGCCTTCAAGCGCACCTCGTGCTCTTTGAACTCGGGGAAACGGCTGGAATACAAACGGGTGCCGCCAACAGTCATTGCGTTGGTGAGCATTTGACGTGTCATCGGTACGATCTCGCCATTGACGAGGCCTGCATAACCGCCCATAATGCCAACAACCTCAATGCCCATTTCGGTTGCGCGATTGAAAACCGCTTTTACACATGCGTTCATACCCGGAGCATCGCCGCCCGAGGTGAGAACGCCAATCTTCTTAAATGCCATAAGATATCCTTTCTCTCCCGCCATTGGGGAAACTGATAAACAGTTTTTTCAAAAAATCATAATCGTATATATTGTAATATATTATTCTCAAAAAATCAAGATGTTATGCGAAATTTTTGGCAGGATTTGTTAATATTTTGTCGCTTTGGGGCGAAAACAAGCAGGCAGGACCGCGTAGGGCGGCCCTGCCTGCTTGTTTGTAAAATTGCAACCGCACATGGGTGCCGGCGAATCGATATCAATTTTCGGAAAGCCCGGGATTGATAAAGCGCTCAATGGTCGCCTCAAGATCCGGAATTGCATTTTCGGGCATCATGTAGATGAGAGAACCATAGTTGTTATAAATTCTTTCACCAAGCTTTTCAAGCTCCTCTACAAAGCCGCCCCAGTTGTAAAGCAGACCGATATCATAAACTGTGGAGTTTTTGATAATATTCATCGCATAGCGCGCATTGGGGTTGAGTGCAACTGCAAAGGAAAGAGTCCTGGTGTAGTATGCATCCATTGTGGAATCGGTCACCGCAATGTCGGAGAGTGCCACGAAGGTCTCCATCATCAGTTGTGCGATGAGGGAATCTTTGCAATAGGTGGGAATTGCCCACAGGTGCGCGAGGTTTGAAAAATGAACGACCGAGTGATAATCATCGCCCTCGTTGTAGGTGGGCGTGGGAAGAATACCGTATTCAAAATCAGCGTTGAAGTAAAGGTCCTTGCGAAGATCCCACAAAGACATTTCGGTAAAGAGCGTGTTTCGGTTGGTAATGAAATTTGCTTTTCTTGCAGCAGACCAACCGTAGGGATATTGAATATCGCGGTTGTTCCTGTTCATGTTGTCGAAGAGGTAATTGAAGAGCTCCTGATGTTGTTCGTTTTGAATGACAAACTCGGGAACACCCTCGTCATTGATCTCTGTCAGGCGTCCGCCCGCACCGTAGAAATAGTAAAGCGTAGATGTAGCGTATTGGTAGTAGCCGACAAGATCGTCAACAGAAGAACCGAGCGCGCCGTCACTTGTGTCGCAATCAACAGAAGCAAGCGCTGCAATTTCCAACATGTTTGCAATCGTCCACTTGCCTTCCAAAACCAAATTATAAACGTTTGTAAAGGCAAGGTCGCCGCCAAAATGTTCAACGATACCTTCTGCAAATGCTTCATAGAGCTCCATGTTGACAACCGTAGGGGTAAGGCAGTCCAAGGTGGAGATGTTCATATCACCGCTGACGAAATAAAGCTTGCCGCCGATGGAAAGCTCGCGAACAGAGTTTTTATCGTATGCAGATTCCTGCAAAGATAGCAGGGGGAGACTGTTCAAATCCTGCAAAAGTCCCATGGTGGCAACCTGTGCGCCGGACTTTGCCAAAATGATGGAAAGGTCAAAGTATTCGCCGTTAAGATAGAAAAGCTCCATTTCATCTGCCATGTTACCTCTTTGAGGTGTCTGGCGGATCTTTACGTTATACTCCTTCTCAATCATTTGGTTGCGCAAATAAACAGCATACGAGAGTGCGTTTTCGGGCTCGCCGCCTGTGGCATAGTCATACCAGAAGTCCTCGCATTGGAAGTTCGGATTGCCGTCCTCAATAGGGTTGTTGCCAACATAATTGGAGCGAACGTAGGCGCGGTAGACATATCCCTCCAGATCGATCATAGGGGGATCCTCACCCGGGTCGTCCTCGGGGGGCGTTGTGTTCTCGGGGGTGGTGACCTCGGGGGTTGTAATTTCAGGAGTTGTGATTTCGGGAGTTGTGATTTCAGGAGTTGTTACTTCGGGAGTGGTGGATTCCGGAGTGGTGGCTTCCGGCGTTGTTTCCTCGGGAGTGGGCTCGGGAGTTGTTCCAAAGGGCGTACTCTCTTGCGGTGTGCTGGCCGACTCTCCCGTTTGCTCGGTGGTCGAAATTCCCGAGAGGAAGTTGCAGGCAACCGCTGAGAACAAAACAAACACCGTAAGGGCTATCAGCATTGCGGATCTGAACGTCTTTTTCATTTTCCTTTCTCCTTTTTGTGGTTTTGTGGATCCTACCATAATAGACGGCATTTTGTAAGGATATATCACTCGAAAATAAAAATATTTTTATTTTTTGGTAAAATTCCTTTGATCCTTTCAAGAACAGTATAGCACACACGACAAAAAATGTCAACCGCTGCGCCGCGTTTTGCCAAAAAACTGAATGGGAGATGCATTTGTGACCGTTCTGTTATCTTTCCTTCAAAAATAGCCCAAACGCCTTGACAGAAAATGCAAAGTAAGGTATAATGAAAATAGCGAAATATGCGCCCGCGCGCGGAAAGGAGTGGCTATGCACGTCAATTGGAACAGAATAAGAGCCGTGCTCAAAGAGGCAATTTTGAACATTGACCCCATTTTGTTCGGCTGTGCTACGCTTCTTTCTATTATCAGCATCGTGACCGTTTGGGGTGCGGTCGATAACTTTGGTATGTCGAAGCTCCGCATGCAGGTATTCATATTCGTCCTCGGTATCTTTGTGACCGTTGCCGTGGCGTTCTTTGATTTTCGGGTGATTGTTGACAAGCTTTGGCTCTATATGCTCATCGGCTCGGTGGTACTCCTTATTTTAACCCTGGTACTCGGCAGCTCGGGCGAAAACATGGAAACCTCAAACAAAAGCTGGCTCAAAATTCCCGGAACAGGATTGATGATCCAGCCCTCGGAGTTTATCAAATTCACTTTTATTTGCACCTTTTCGCGACACCTGTTCAAGGTACGCCGCGAGATCAACAAACCGCTCAACGTGCTCCTTTTGGCGGCTCATGCCCTGTTGGTGGTAGGACCCATTCTCGCCTCGGGCGACCTCGGCGTAGCCCTCGTTTATATAGCAATGATCGCCTTGATGCTCTTTTGTGCGGGACTCCACCCCCTCTATTTTGCGGGTGTGGCGGTCGTTGCCGTCCTGCTTTCCCCTTTTCTTTGGGAGATGCTTGCCGACTATCAGCAGCAACGCATTATCGTGGGATTTAACCCCGAGGCCTACCCCGATTCAAAATACAGCTGGCAGCCGCTGCTCAGCAAGGACGCCATTGCCGCAGGCGGACTGATCGGCAAGGGTGTGCTCGGCGGAGAGCATTACGAAACGCTTGCCGCTTCTCATACGGACTTTATTTTTGCTACCGTGTGCGAAAAATTCGGCTTTCTTGGCGGATTTTTGGTAGTTGTCGTGCTCATCGTTATGGTGGTTCGCATCTTCATGATTGCGCGCTTTGCCAGCCACTCCGACTATGGCGGACTCATTTGCGTGGGTGTCGGCAGTGTGCTCGCGGTGCAGGTACTGCTCAACCTTGGTATGTGCCTTGGAATCTTGCCCGTTATCGGCATCACGCTCCCCTTCCTCTCCTGCGGCGGCTCCTCAATGCTTGCCGTCTTTATGATGATGGGGCTCTTACATAACGTTTACAGCCATTCGCACGCCGTCCGCGTGGCACATAAGAGTGATACATTTGATATTGATAGTTCACTATTGTGAGGACACGTTTTTTGTGGGGGAAACTTCTTGAGAGAAGTTTCCCCCACACCCCTTTCAAGAACTTGCGTACAAAAATGATCAAAATCAGTTTGTTAGTTTACGAATAGACAGTCGGCGCGCGTCCTTGTGACGCGCTTTGCTATCGCTAGCTCGTAGGGACCACCAACCCTACGAGCTAAGAATGTGGATGCGCAAATGAGTTTTTCAAAAATGGTTATCTACTTTTAAGAAAGTTAACGGCATCCGTTGACAAACATCTGCACGTGTGATACAATAAATTCATCACTCATTCACTGCAAAGGGGAAAGATTATGGGACTTTTTGGTACAATAAAGGCGTTTTTTGCCTTGAGAAAAAATCTCGCAAAAGAGCTTGAAGCGATAAGGGAGAGAGAGATACGCTACCCTGTTATGACAACCGACGAACTCGCCGCGCTTGACGATGAAGAATTGTTCGAGGCAGTCAATGTAAGAACAGAAAACAAGGTGGATAGTTTTGAAGAACTCACCGATGGCTTTAACGCGCTAAATACTTCTCAAAAGGTGTTTTATGCCTTAAATTGGTTAGAAATGGAAGTGAACAATGGTGGCTTGTGTCAGTTTTTGGTAAATTCAAGTCGTATTGCCGCCCCCTTTGTTAGCGAATATATGGAAATCGTGGGTGCAACCGCTCACAAAAAACTGTTTGATGATTTCATCAAGAAAAACAACATCAGCGTAACCGAGCTTTCCTTTTTTGACATAGAAAAAATCGAGGAATTTGAAGAGAAAGCAGAAGAATATCCCTTTGACGATTACGACGAGGCATACTACGAAATGGAGCCGCTTGAAACCTATCTCAAAAAGTATATTCGTAAACACGTGGCGGATTTTTAAGCATTTTTCTTACAGGAGGTTTTATGAAGAAAAAGATTACAGACTCCCCCGTGATTGTCGGGATCATCACCTTCCTTTTTATCATTCCATTTCTTTTGTTTGCGCTCCTTTACACGCCGATCGATTTTGTTATATATCATCTTTCTGCTGTTCGCAAAGAGATGAAACGCATATACGGAAGGCGCTCGAACTATATGTGGCTTTTCACGCTCTCGTACGGATACAGGCTACATAAGCTGATCATCAAAAACAACTTGCCTTTGCAATTTTTCCCAAAAAGCGAAGATCCCGGTGATTACGGATACTTTTATTGCAACAAAACATTATTTTTGGCAGATGCCACACCTCATTTTGATTTTGAAAACAGCAAATGGAATGTCATGCAATCGCTTGACGAGCTTGATTACCAGGTATACGTAGAAGCGGAAAAAGAACTCTTTTTTCAATGTAAGGGAGTAGACGAGAGCATCAAATGTGAAAGAGTTATTTTGCTCGTGGAAAAGCAAGAGCTTTATGCCGAAGAAGAAGCGTTGGCTGAAGCAACAGATTTCATTTTGCCGTACAACAAAAAGAACTTTGCCAAGCGTATGCGCGACCTTATTAAAAATAATTGAATAATAAAAACGGGCGACCAATGGTCGCCCCTACAATGGATTTTTAATTTCACCGTAGGGGCGATTCACGAATCGCCCGTTTTTTTGTTTGCGGTATGCGTTTGTTTTTGCGGAGCGGCGGGAGCAAGCCCCCGCCCTACTGTGCGAAAATTCATACCTTGAACTCTCTTAACGAGCAGGGTCTCGGTGGCCCCTGCGAGTTAGCGAGAGCAAAAGCAAGCGTAGGCTTGCGCCGACTGTCTGTTGGTGCATTGCGGATTTGTTTTGATAATCCCCTTGTCAGCAAGTTCTTGAGGGGGTGTGGGGGAACTTCTCGAAAGAAGTTCCCCCACATAAATCCTTATTTAACTATTCTCTCAAACGGACAGTCGTTGTTTGTCAGTACGGGCAAGAGGCGGAAGGAGAAGCGGAAGTCGCGATCGTTGAGGCGCCACTTGGGAAGGAGCTCGGGGCCACAGGAGTTGGAGCCGATGCCGCTGTGGCGGTAATCGATGTGAACCACAGTTTCTTCAAGAGGAACAAGCTCGTAATCGTGCTCTGTTGCGGTGAGCTGACGTGCGGTGAAGTGCGAGCAGTTAAAGCTGAAGCTCTTGCACTCCTCGGTGTTGGTTGCAAGCAGACCGTGTCCGGCGGCGTTGTAAACCTCTACCCAGCGTGTTTCGATGTGTGCCATATTTTCTTGCGGGCGCACGTAATGCTCAAAGTGCTCGGTGACGGTGGTCTTGTAGCGACCCATGCGAGAGGCGTGCTTTTTGTCGATGTAAGACTCAACAGGGCCTCTGCCAAAGTATGCAAGCTCTTCGCAGTCGGCAGGCATTTTGAACTTAACACCAAAGCGCGGCAGGAATGCGTTTTCCTTAGTCACACGCACGTCCATATCCACCTTGACACCCTCGCCGCGAGCGAAAACATACTTGACGTCCATAAAAATGAACGGCTCGCGTGCAGGCGCACCCATTACAAGCGTTGCGGATACCGTGATGGCGTTTTCGGTGTTTTCGGAGACGGCACAGTCGCGGCAGTGCAGACGCATATTGTTGTAGTATTGGTTGACCCATTGATTCTTAATATTACGGTCGTTGTCGGTAGGCGCGCGCCAAATGGTGGGCGTTACAGATGCCGTCAGCATCTCCTTGCCGCGACCCTTAATGGACTTGATCAGTCCGTGCGGACGGTCGACCGTGTAAACGTTTTCGCCATCGGTGACAACGATCTCGCTTGCACCCTCGCAAACGGCAAAGGTTGCGGGAGCGAGCGTTTTCTCGATAACGGGAGCGGCAGGCGTGTCAAGCTCGAATTGATCAAAACCAACCTCATAGCCCATCTCCGCCCAAGGCGTTGCGCCGTTTTGACGGTAGGAAAGGTTGAGATAGCAGAAGCCGTCAAGTTTGGAAAGGTCGCCGAGATCGAGCTTGTATGTGCGGCGACGACGGGGGGCAATATTCAACCCTGTAATACGTCCTTGACGAACGATGCGACCGTTGCGCTCAATGCTCCAAACGAGGTCGAGGTCGGAAAGGTTTTTGAAATAACGGTAGCTTTGCAGGGTAACGCTTCCCTTTTCGGCATCAAACGCTTCGGCACGGCAGGGGCGCAGAACTTGCTTGAGTTCCAAAAGACCCATGTGCGGTCGGCGGTCGGGATAAACGAGACCGTCAACGCAGAAGTTGCCGTCATGCGGATAGTTGCCCTTGTCGCCACCGTAAATATACTTGGGTGCGCCGGGACCCCCAATATCAACAGAGTGATCAAGCATCTCCCAAACGCAACCGCCAAAGTAGGGGTCGTTTGCCATCATCAGCTGCCAGTAATCCTCAAGGTCACCGGGGCCGTTGCCCATAGCGTGCGAATATTCGCAAAGAAACAGGGGCTTTTCCATTTGGGGATTTTCAAAATAATAATGCTTCATCTCCCACAGGGAAGGATACATACGGCTGTCAATATCGACGTAATCTGCCGTAAAGCGCATTCCCTTGCGATCCTCGTGAGAGGCCTTTTTGTAAATATCCATCTTGCGACGGGAAAGATCTTCGCTATGCACAAAGCAACCGGGCATACGCTCGTGGAAATAGTCTGCCATTGCTACGTGATTTTTGCCAATGCCGCTCTCGTTGCCGACTGACCAGAACAGAACGCAGGCGCGGTTCTTATCGCGCTCCATCATACGCTCGGCACGGTCAACATAAGCGGCAGTCCATTCGTCACTCTCGGTCAGGGTGTCCCACTTGCCAAACATGCAAAAGCCGTGGGTCTCAAGGTCTGCCTCGTCGCAAACATAAAAGCCGAGGCGGTCGCAAAGCTCAAGGAAGCGCGGATCGTTGGGATAGTGGCTGGTGCGAATCATATTGACGTTGTGCGCCTTGAGAATGTAAAGGTCGCGCAGCATGTGCTCCACGGGAGTGGCGCTGCCAAGCTGCGGGTGGCTATCGTGGCGGTTAACGCCCTTGCCCTTGACCTTTTTGCCGTTGACATAGAGCACCTTGCCCTTGATTTCAAAACGGCGAATACCGATCTCTTGGCGAATAACCTCGCTGCCGCATTGGATATAAAGGACGTAAAGATTGGGGTCCTCATCGCTCCAAAGAATGGGGTTTTCAATTTGAATGGCAAAATCGCGTGTGCCGTCAACGGTGTTTTTGCTCGATGCGATCTCCTCGCCGGTGGGAGAGACGAGACGGCAAGAAACCTCGGCAGAGCCCGAAAGAGTCAGCTCTGTGGTAATGATGGCACGACTGAAATCGTCATTTAATGCAGAACGTGTGTAAATATCTTCAATATGTACGGCATCGCGTGCGAGCAGATAGACCTCACGGATAAGGCCCGAAGAACGGATCTTGTCTTGGTCCTCAAGGTAGGTGCCGTCGCACCATTTGAGCACAAGGATCTGCACGCGGTTCTCGCCTGCTACCAAAAAATCGTTGACGGCAACCTCGGTGGTCATGTGCGAAACCTGACTGTATGCGGCAAATCTGCCATTGATGTAAAGGTAGAAGCAGGAATCCACACCCTCAAATACCATATACAGCTTTTTACCCGTCAACGTTTCTTTGTCGACCTCAAAGGTGCGCTCGTAAAGTCCGCAGGGGTTATCCACGGGCACGTAGGGGGGATCGACGGGAATGGGATAGTTGACGTTGATATAATGAGGCGTATCGTAGCCGCGGTCGAGCGCATACTGCCAGCTCATGGGCACCGGCAAACGGTCGCCCTTAGCAAACTCCCACGCGGGGTCAAGGAAGTTGGGCACCTTGTGGAGTGCATCGTAATAACGAAAGCTCCACTCACCGCAAAGAGAATAGAAATAATCGGAGTTTGCGCGGTTGGTTGTGTTTGCCGCCGCTTCGCTTTGATATGGAATGAAATAGGCGTGCGGTTTTTCGCAACCGATGTGCAAATATGCAGGGTTTTGATGGTAATTGAATTCAGGCATTTTTGTTATCCTTTCTCCCCAAAAGGGCGATAAGTTTTTGTATTTATGGAACAATCTCTTCGGCTAAGGTTGCTTAGGCCTCCCTTGTGTAAAGGGGGGTGGCACCCGTTGCCGTGCGAAGGGTGACGGGGGGATTGTAAAGGGGTGTTTTACATAAAAACAATCCCTTGGTCAAATGCACTTGCGGCATTTGACAGCTCCCTTTACACAAGGGAGCCATTAAGAGGTTCTCCATCGCTCTTTGCACAATTTGCATTCATTAAACGTTTTTGCTTTATGATAACTAACTAATCAACCCCGCCTCGATGCTGAACAGTCCCTTGATGTGCTCGCGCAGGAGCGGGTTTTCTGTTAGCTCAGGGTCATGGGAAAGAATTTCTCTTGCATCGGCAGCTGCCTCGGTGAGCACTGAAATATCCTCGCCGGCATCGGCAAGACGGAAGGAAAGTCCGCCGCTCTGTCGAACAACTCCCCCCTCGGCGGTGGCCAAAAAGTCACCGGGGCCGCGCTGTGCCAGATCCTGCTCGGCGATGCGGTAACCGTCGTAGGTGGTACGCATAACCTCAAGGCGTTCACGCGAGGTGCGGGATATCGCTCCCTCGCCACCCATCACAAGCACGCAATGGGATTTTCTTACGCCGCGTCCGACACGGCCGCGCAGCTGATGCAGCTGCGAAAGTCCAAACCGCTCGGCGTTTTCAACGATCATCAACGCGGCGTTGGGCACGTTGACGCCAACCTCAATAACGGTGGTGGAGACCAGCACGTCGATGTTGCCATCAGCAAATTCTTGCATTACGGCATCTTTTTCGCGGCTCTTCATTCGCCCGTGTAAAAACGCAACACGCACCGCGGGAAGTGCTTTTTGCAGCTCCTCGGCAAAGGTGACGGCCGCCTTGAGGGGCGGCTTTTCCTCGCGCGCGAGGAAGATCTCGTCAAGGTCAGAAAGTGTGACCTCCTCGGGCTCTTTTTCCTGTTCCTCGACGGCCGGGCAAACCACGTAGACCTGTCCCCCCTCGTCGACCTGCTTTTGAATGAAAGCATTGAGGCGCGGACGGTAGGTTTCATCGACGACAAAGGTGTCAACCCTTTGTCTGCCCGCGGGCATTTCGTCAATGCGGGAAATATCAAGCTCCCCATAAAGAACGAGCGCGAGCGAGCGCGGAATGGGGGTTGCGCTCATCACCAAAAGGTGGGCATTGGTGTTCTTTTCTGCCAGCTTTGCACGCTGACGTGCGCCAAAGCGGTGCTGCTCGTCGGTCACAACAAGACCGGGAGCGGCAAACTCCACACCGTCGGAAAGCAGGGCGTGCGTGCCGATAATAACCTGCAATCGCTTGCTCTCGTCCTCGTTTGCAAGCGCGGCTTTAATACGTTTTTTCTCCCCTGCGGTGGTCGCGCCGATAAGAAGCTCACAGGAAATACCCATGCCCTCGAAAACGGGGGCGAGGTCAAGATAGTGCTGGCGCGCCAAAATTTCGGTGGGTGCCATGAGTGCCGCTTGCCTGCCGTTTTGCACCGCTATGAGCATTGCGGCGGCGGCACAAATTGTTTTGCCGCATCCAACGTCGCCGACCACGATTCTGCCCATTGGCGTATGCTGTGCCATATCGCGTGCGATCTCGCCGATCGTGCGTTTTTGCGCGCCCGTGAGCTCATACGGAAGTGTTGCAAGTAATTGGGAAATATCCCCGTCGGGGCACGCGGGAGCGTTCATCGACTTCTCGCGGCGTTGCGACATTGCCGCGCCGAGCGAAAAGCAGAAAAATTCATCGTATACCAAACGGCGGCGCGATATCATCAACGCCTCGGGTGTTTCGGGATTGTGAATGTTTTTGAGTGCATAAGAAAGCGTGCAAAGCGAGCGTTTTTGTACTACATCAGGTGGTAACGGGTCCTCGATGCTTGCCGCAAGCAGCTCGATTGCCGCCGCAACATCCTTGGCGATCTGCTTGGGAGTGAGCCCCTCGGTCATGCGGTAGACCGCGCACAAAGACGGCAAATTTGCCGACGGTGTCCATGGCTCTGCCACGGGCGAGGACATGGTATACCGCTTGCCTACGCGCTCGACCTTGCCAAAAAACCGAAAGACCGTGCCTACGCGGAATTGCGTTTTGAGGTAGTCCTGATTGAAATACGTAATCTCGCAAGAGCCGCTTTCATCAAATGCGCGGAATTTCAAAAAAGATTTATGCGAACGAAGTCTTACTACCTTTGCGTCACTTGCAACAGTTAAGATCAGAGAGCTTTTTCCGTTTTCTCTCGCATCTGTCAAAAGCACCACGTCTCCGCGGTTCTCGTATGCTCTCGGATAGTGCAACAAAAGGTCACCCAAGGTAACAATGCCAATCTTGGCATAGTATTCCGCTCTCGTTTTTCCTACACCCGCCAACACGGTAACAGGCGAATTGCGCGTTATAACCATTTATTGCACCTCTTTTTGTTTTTTTGTGGGGGAACTTCTTGCAAGAAGTCCCCCCACGCCCCCTCAAGAACTCTCGCACAAAATATATCAAAACAAATTTGTTAGGCCCAAGCAGACAGTCGGCGTGAGCGCAACGCTCGCTTTGGCTGCCGCAAGCGGCTAGGGACCGCCGAGACCCTATCCGCTCAGAAAGTTGAAAGCGGAAAAGTTGTTCTGTCTCTTTGCTTAATTATATCTTAATTGCTAACATTTGTCAATAAAAGTGCGTTTTTTTTGCATAAAATTTCTTTTTTGGCGTCGGCGTGCATAACGAAACAACAACGGCACATACTACAAGCAGTCGGAATTTGAAAATCGCTACGTAAGCCCGTGGCAGAATTCCGCAATATGCAAAGGAGACAAAATGATGATATTGGATCGCATTTCTCTGATTTTAACCATCGTTGGTGCTCTGAACTGGGGCAGCATCGGTCTGTTTCAATTCGACATCGTGGCATGGATCTGCGGTGGACAATCCTCGCTGCTCAGCCGCATCATCTACACCCTGGTAGGTCTTGCCGGTGTTTGGTGCATCTCGCTGCTGTTTCGCGCTCGCGAGACCTTTGACAAGATCGAGGATTAAAAAACGAAGGTCGACGCGCCTGCCCTTGGCATTTGCGTCGACCTTTTTGTTGTTTCCCTCTTCTTTTTTGTAACTTTTTTCGCTTTTTTGAGTACACTTTTGTAAAACCCTCTTGACAAAACAGCAAAATATATATATAATATTTAGTGTGGAAGTTTATCGCAATTATGAAAACGCGAAATCATTGCAGAAAAGAGGATAAATGTTATGGCAAGAAATACATATGCCAGAGCGCAAAAGCTCCCTAAGCACGAGCAGGATAAGGTGCAAGCGCTTAAGGATGATTATCTGAAAACAGTTTACACCAAGAAAAGACGCCTTGGTGTTTGGAAAAAATGGGAATTCTTCCGTTTGTTGTTCATCTGGGCCGCTTGGCTCACCCTTGCAGCAGGCGTAGTAACCGGCATTCTTCGTTGGGCTCGTGCTGCTGTTGCAGGCAATTTGGGCCGCGATCAATTCTTCTTCTTTGACATCGGCTCCGATTATGAATTCTTCATTCACAAAGCAACCGCTTTCTGGATTGTTGCCGGCTTGATTGCATTTGCTGTATTTGGCATTCTCGCCATCATCTTCAGCTTTGTTTGCAAAGCAAAGTACAGAAGATACAGCACTAAGGCAGACCACGTTGATATTAAGCTTGATAACCTCAAGAGAGAAAAAATCGACAGCGTTCTTGAAAACCAGATCGTTGTTTCCGTTCGCTCCATTTTTGAGACCCTTGTTGAATACGAGGAAGTTGCGGATGGCGAAGCAGAAGACGATGACGAATATGAGTACTTTGATGCAAGCAAGGCAGGCACTCCCGAGCTGAGAAGCTTCACCGGTTCTGTTGATAACGCAGTTGTTTACATCGATGGCGTTGAGGTTGGCGCAGTTGACCTTGATAGCGAGTTCTCTTGCTTCCGCGTTGAGCCCGGTCTGCACACCCTTAAGATCGCCATCAGAAAAGAGTTCCCCTACTACGGCAAGCAGCTCGTATTGGAAACTCCTACCAACCCCATCAAGGTAGACGGCGACTACCGCATCGTTCTTTATTCTCTGCTCACCAAGCAGAACAAGGGCGTTATTCGCTACAAGCTCAAGGTTGCTGAATATGACGATATGGTTATCTTTATGCGTGACACCCGTCAAGCAGCTAACCCCGATGATTTGCACAACGCTGACAAGCTCAGCAAGTACCTCAAGAAGAGAGCTACCAAGCTGCACATCAAGCTCTTTGGTATTCCCGAAACCGAGGAACAATACCGTCTGCGTGAGTCCGCTCTCTATGGCGAAGAAACCGCAAACATGGAAGCACTCTCCAGAAACATGAGCAGCACTTACCACGATGCTCGCATCAACCGCGCAAACAAGATCGAGGTTGTTATCAATCAACCTATGGATTTGACCAAGAAAAACTAATCAAACAAACATAAAGAAGAGCGACCCTTTTAGGGACGCTCTTCTTTTTTATTCATTTTGCGATCCATGCGCCAAGCGTTGTCAGATCGATCAAAATTCCGCACACAACGGAAATACCGAACAAAATCCCTACCACGCGGAAGGAATCCTTAACGGGACGGTTATTGCGGAAGAGAATAGCAAGACCAATGCCCGCATTCACCATCAGGCCAGAAAGCAGCGCGCCACTGCTGAGAACACCGTCTGCAAACAGTGAGGTAAGTGCCACCGACGATGCACAGTTGGGAATGAGCCCTACAAGTGCCGCCAAAAAGCTGCCAATAATCGGGCGGCCCAGCACCAAGCTTTGAATGTTCTCCTCGCCAACGGCTTCAATGCCGATGTTGAGAACAAAGGTGAATAGCAAAAGGAAAACGGTAATGTAGGCGGTGTGCTTGAGTGCCGAGAGCACAAAGCGATCGCCGCAAGCGCAATTTTCGCGTTCGCAAAGCTCCTCGATCTGCGGCTCCTGCTCGCCGTTCTTGCCGTGTCGGCAAAGGCGCGTGATGCCGTCAATGGCAAAGCCCGCGGCAACACCGATGGTCAGTTTTGTTACTAATAATTTTAATATAGTAGGAATCGGTGCACCGCTTGAGATCAAAATGGGGAGCATTTCGTCGGACGTGGAAAGATAGACCGCGATGAGTGTTCCCGTGGTGATCATTCGTCCTGTGTAAAATCCCGTTGCCGCGGCAGAAAATCCGCATTGCGGAAGCACACCGAGCGCACCGCCAATCAGCGGCCCTACCTTGCCCGACGTGCGCAACCAACGCTCCGGCGCGCCGCCTGCCTTGTGCTCCAAAAACTCCATTAAGAGGTAGGTTAAAAACAAGAACGGAACAACCTTGAGGGTGTCCTCGAGCGTGTGGAGCGCGCTATGCCCTAAAATGTGAAAGAACTCATGCATTGCTCGGCTCTCCTTTACGCATGCAGGCAGCGCAAACGCCATAAAGAACGGAGCGGCCACAGTTGATCAAAAAGCCGTGCTCGCGCAGCATATGTTCTGCAAACTCGGCGCTGGCAAAGCAATCAAGGTGACTGACGCGACCGCAAACTGTGCACTTTTGGTGAAAATGATCCTTGCAGTCACATTCGGCACCGATGTATTGATAAAGGGTTCCGCGTCCTTCACCGCCGTGGAACTTGCGCAAAACCTCCACTTTGCAAAGCTCGCCAAGATGGCGATAAAGACTGCTCTTGCCCGTGGGTGCCTCGGCGTTGACCTCGGTATAAAGCTCTTCTACTGTAAATTGGCGGTCGGGATTGCGTCTGAAAAAGCTGATGAGCGCTTCCCTGCCCGCTGTCTTATATCTCTTTTTTCTCATTTGTCTTCTCCTTAAATTGAGAACGGTTCTCAAATTATATCACAAAAATCAGGGCTTGTCAAGCCCTTTTCTTTTTTTCAAACAAAAGTTGTAAAAATAACCGCCCTTAAGTATGTTTTTTTCTTTGTCGGGCAAAATATTCTCACGTTTACAAAAAGCTTTTGTTTCTTCTTTTCGTTTCTATGTTTTGGCGTGTCGAAGGCGGCGAATGGTTATCATTGTTACTTATGAAACACACGGTGGCGGCACACATTAGTATCAGCAACCGGACAAGGTATCATTCGTCGGCGAGCGTTTTGCAAAGCGATTGCCGACTGCAGGCCTGCGCCCATTGCCTCTTACAAATCACGGCGCATTCGGGCGCCCATATATAGGAAGGTTTAGGATATGAAAAGAAGAATTTGGAAGCTTTTGTGCTGCCTTTTGCTGATGCTGTCGCTCCCTTTTTTGGGAGTTTTGATACCCTCGGCAGGCAGAACAAAAAAGGAGTTTGTTTTTGCTATGAGCCATTGCCCGTCGGGATTTGATGCCGACATCGCCGCGTCTGCTTCTCTGCCCTATATGACCGAGCTGCGTGAAGCCGCCACCTACTCGGCAGTTCTTGAGGCAGATGCCGATGCTCTCGGCGACCTGATGCTCTACCCCGGGGGCATGCCCTTTGGAGTGAAATTTTACACAGACGGCGTAATGGTTGTTGGCTTTTGCGATATTGACACGGGCAAGGGGAGCGTTAATCCTGCCGCGCGTGCGGGACTGCACCCAAAGGACGTCATTCTACAAATCAATGGGGAAAAGCTTTGCGGTGCTGCGGATATGACCGAGCGCATTGAGGCGTCGGGCGGAAAGCCACTCAAGCTCCTTTGCCGCAGAGGTGCTAAGGAGTTTGAAACAACGCTCACTCCTGTTCTCTCGGCTGCAGAGGGGCAATATAAGACCGGTATTTGGGTGCGTGACAGCGGCGCGGGGATTGGCACTGTGACCTTCCTATTTCCCGATAGCGGCGCGTTTGCAGGGCTTGGGCACGGCATTTGCGATGCCGACACGGGTGCACTCGTGCAGATGAGAAAGGGCGCGGTATCCGACGTGACCATCTCCTCGGTGGTCAAGGGTGCGGCAGGTGCGCCCGGAGAGCTCAAGGGGCACTTTAACCCCGGTCGCTCGGGGGCACTGCTCGGCAACTCGACCTGCGGTGTGTGGGGCGTGTTCTCCGAGGTTCCCGAAACCTCTTACGAGCCGATGCCCGTGGGACTGCGCGACGATCTGCGCGAGGGCGATGCTTATATTCTTTGCACCGCATCGGGCGACGAGATCCAAAAATATGACATTCGCATTTCCAACATCAAGCGCGATGCCAAGGGCTCCAAGTGCTTCACCGTCACCGTGACCGACCCCGACCTGCTCGCCCTCACCGGCGGCATCGTGCAGGGAATGAGCGGCTCTCCCATCATTCAAGATGGCAAGCTCGTCGGCGCCATCACCCACGTCCTCATCAACGACCCGACAACGGGATACGGCATCTTTTTGGAGAATATGCTCGCCAACATGCCCGTGTTGGCAAGATAGGAGTAGGGTGCTTTTGGAGAGGGGGAAAACTTCTTGCAAGAAGTTTTCCCCCTCTCCAAACCTCTCCCCTTTTCAAGAACCTGCACCAAACAAATATCGAGATGGATTTGTCAGTTTTCGGATAGACGGACGACGCGAGCGCTCCGCTCGCTTTGGCTACCGCAAAAAATCAGGGGCCACCGAGACCCTGATTTTTAAGAGAGTTGTTTGGTATTGGTGCGGACCGTCGGGGACGCCGGTCCCTACAAAAGTTGTTTTGCCATCAAAGCGGGCGACCTAATGGAAGGCGGCAAGCCGCCACGAGATTGCAAGCAATCTCTTCGCCCCTACCGGTTCACTATAACTCTGCACTCTTCACCCTGCACTTTCTTCCTCTCCCCTATTGACAACCGCCGAAAAATGTGGTACAATTTATAGAATGAAGGAAGAAATTTTCTCCAATCCTCTTTGTGAAAGGAATTTTAGAATGAAACACGTTGACATTAAGAAAATATTTGCAAACGTGGATGAATACGTTGGAAAAACCATTGACGTGTGCGGTTGGGTTAGAACCACCCGTGACTCGAAAAACGTTTCGTTTGTTGAAATCAATGACGGCTCCTGCACCGCTAACCTGCAGTTGGTTATCGATAAGGAGAATATGGATATTAAGGTAAATACCGCTTTTGTAATCGGTTGCGGTGTTAAGGTGACCGGTGTTATCGTTGCCTCCGACATGAACAAGTGCGAGATGCAAATGACCTCTTATGAAATTCTTGGCGAGTGCCCTGCAGACTATCCTCTGCAAAAGAAGCGTCACTCCCTCGAGTTCCTCCGCACCATGCCTCACCTGCGCGTGAGAACCAACACCATTATGAACGTTCAGCGCGTTCGTTCGGCTCTCGCTGCGGCTTCTCACCTTTACTTCCAGAGCAACGGCTACACCTACGTTCACACGCCCCTGATCACCGGCAACGACTGTGAGGGCGGCGGCGAGGTATTCCGCGTTACCACCCAACCTTGGAATGCAACCGCCAAGACTGCAGAGGAATACTTTGCTGAGGATTTCTTTGGCAAGCAAGCGTTCCTGACCGTTTCCGGTCAGCTCGAGGGCGAGGTTGCCGCTATGGCTCTTGGCAAGATCTACACCTTCGGTCCCGTTTTCCGCGCCGAGAACTCCAACACCTCCCGTCACGTATCCGAGTTCTGGCAGGTTGAGCCCGAGGTTGCTTTTGCAGAGCTGCCCGACATTATTGAAATTATTGAAGAATATATCAAGTTCATTGTTGGCTACGTTCTTGAAAACTGCTCCGCCGAGATCGATTTCTTTGAAAAGTTCTTTGA
>JAZORZ010000062.1:0-33022 GCA_045656885.1 Eubacteriales bacterium | reverse complement strand
GACTAGACTATTGGCATCAGCTCGACATTACCTACTACGACGGGCTTGATGATTTTTATGCAAAAAATCCCGAGGCAGAGGTCTATTATTTCAGCACCAAAGCACCTCACCTCTATACCGAAATTGAATACCCCAACCCCGTTTACATTATGTTTGGCAAGGAGACAAAGGGTCTGCCCGAAGATTTGCTTCACAACAATCCCGGCCGCTGTGTGCGCCTGCCGATGCGCGAGGGACTGCGCTCACTTAATCTTTCCAACTCGGTTGCCATTGCCGTTTATGAAATTTTGAGACAGGGCAACTTTGAAGACCTGAAAATTGCGGGTGAATTGACACAGTTCTCATGGGAGGAATAATATGAACGATAAAACCGTACTTGTCGCCATGAGCGGCGGTGTAGATAGCAGCGTTTGCGCACTCCTGTTGCGCGATGCGGGCTATGATTGCCGCGGTGTGATGATGCGACTCTTCTCCCCCACCGATATTCTTTCAAACGCTCCCTGCGCCGACAAGAATGCCGAGGCAGATGCTGCGCGTGTTGCAGAGGCACTTGGTTTCCCCTTCTCGGTTCATGATTTTTCGGGTGAGTTCCGCCGCGAGGTCATCGATTATTTCATTCGCACCTACGAGATGGGTGGTACGCCCAACCCCTGTGTGCAATGCAACAAGACCATGAAATTCGGGGGTCTTGCCGACCTTGCCATTGCTGAGAACTGTGACAAAATTGCCACGGGGCACTATGCGCGCATCGTAAAAGATGCCAACGGCAGAAGTCTTCTCACCTGCGCCACCGACAGATCCAAGGATCAAACCTACGTGCTCTGGCGGCTCTCGCAAGAGCAGCTCTCGCGTACGCTTCTCCCTTTAGGAGAGTTGACCAAAGCCGAGGTGCGCGAAATTGCCGAGTCGCACGGTCTTTGCAACGCGCAAAGAAAGGACAGTCAGGACATTTGCTTTATTCCCGATGGCGATTATGCCGCTTTTATTGAACACGTAACGCATAAAAAGCCAGTTCCCGGTAACTTTATCGACCTTGACGGGCGCGTGCTCGGCAAGCATCAGGGTGCTATTCGCTACACCGTTGGGCAACGCAAAGGGCTTGGCATCGCGCTCGGTGCTCCCGCTTACGTTTGCGCCAAGGATATGAAAAAAAACACCGTAACACTTGGCAAAAACGAGGATCTGTTCAGCACCTCACTCACGGCTCACGAGATCAATCTGATTGCTACCGATAAATTGACCGCCCCCATTCGTGCCGAGGCAAAGATCCGCTATTCCGCCCAACCCG
Organism: Eubacteriales bacterium; assembly: GCA_045656885.1. Taxonomy (GTDB): domain Bacteria; phylum Bacillota; class Clostridia; order Oscillospirales; family CAG-272; genus UMGS1865. The sequence goes on along the minus strand of JAZORZ010000062.1, from coordinate 31,734 downwards.
CCCCCTGCACCGTGGAGCAGACCGACGACGATACCCTCACCGTACGCTTTGACTCTCCCCAACGCGCTATCACGGGTGGACAGTCTCTCGTCCTCTACGACGGCAACACAGTCATCGGCGGCGGGATTATTGAGGGGTAGGATTTGTGGGGGAAACTTCTTGAGAGAAGTTTCCCCCACACCCCTTTCAAGAACTTTCGCACAAATATAATCAAATAGATTTTCGACTTCTCCTATGGACAGTCGGCGCGAGGTGAAACCTCGCTTTGGCTATCGCTAGCTCCCAGGTAGCGAAGCGGCGCGAACGCAATGAATGACAGTCCGGTGGACTGTCAGAACGTGAGCGAGACCGAGCCGCAGCGAGACCCACCGAGACCCTGGTCGCTCTGAAAGTTGTTTTGCATCAAATGATATTTGTAGGGGGCGACGTCCTCGACGCCCCGACACTAACAAATTACAATATGCAACCGATCATCACCTTGAATAACAAAAAGACGCTCACGTCAGTGAGCGTCTTTTTTATTGCCTTATGATTGTTTTTTCGTTGCAGAAAATTTTATAATTTTGATTTTTCTTTTTTTACCGAACAGCATATTCACGGGGTTGGAAAGAATGCCGCCGATGAGCCAAATGATCCAAGTAATGTCCCAACGGTGGGTCAAAAAGCTGACACCGAGGTAAATCGCCAGAACGAGCATCCAATAAATGTCGCCGATCAATTCAAAGCGTGCAGTGTTCTCCTTGTGTCTTTCGGTGTACGCTTCCAGCTGCAAAAGCTTTTGATATGCGCCGCGCAGATAGCAGGTACGCACGATGATGTAAACACCGATAGCAACAAACACAAGCAGTGCCGCAGTGCAAGCGAGTATGAGTTCCTCAAAATTCGGGAACAGGCAGGATACAACCACAAGCAACAACGCACCGAAAATGCAGAGCCAAATGCCCATTGTGATGCGTAAAAGCTCTTTTTTGTTATTTGCTTCGTACTCCCCTCGCAGTGTTTTTTCAAGCAATTCGGGGAGGATGAGGATATTCTTTTCCAAATATTCGTATTTGGAGAGCGACATTCCCGTGGGGATAAACATGCCGATAGCTGCACCAACAAACACAAACAGCATCAAAAGTCCGCATGCGGCGGCAACGCCCTCGCTCATCAAGAGTCTGAAATCGGCAAGACCGCAGAGCAAAATCAGTGCTACGGGAGAGAGAATGCACAAAAGCACACCAAGGGCGATACGCGGTCCTGCCTTTTTGACGGCGGTGAGATACTCCTCTGCCGTGGGGAGCGGTTCTTCTGTGATGATCTCCTCAATTATCTCTTCGTCCTCATCGTCACGGGCAAAGTCGTGAATGGGCTCTCGTTCCTCAGCAGTTACATCTTTTAATAAATAGTCGGTGGAAACGCCAAAGAGGGTGCTCATTGCCACGATCTTATCGAGGTCAGGGTTCGAGATGCCCGACTCCCATTTGGAGACCGATTGACGGGAGACGTTCAGTCGCTCGGCAAGCTCCTCTTGCGACCAGCCGCGGCTCTTGCGTAGATTGATAATTTTTTCTGATAACATTGTCAACACTCCTTTCGTGTTTTGTGCTCTCAGTATAGCAAATTGTGGGCGGTTGCACAAGCAATTCGGCTTGGAAATTTGTCAACCAGCGGTTGCGTTTTGCATTTTTTGCTCAATTTTGGTTGAGTTTTTGCAATACGCTATCAAATTCGGCAAGGTCGGCGATCTCAAACTCGGGGGTGACGTTTTCCCTTTCGCGGCGGTGCGGATTAAACCAGCAGGTGTGCATTCCAGCGTTGATGCCGCCTTGAATATCGGAGGTTAAGCTATCGCCGAGAATGATAGACTCCTCGGGTGTGTACCCCAAAATACCGTTTGTGGCGCGCTCGAAAAACTCGATTTGCGGCTTATCGGCACCGAGCTCCTGCGAGAGAAAGATCCCCTCGAAATAGCGTGCGATGCCTGCGCTTGCAATGCGGTTGGTTTGCACCACGGTGGTGCCGTTGGATGCAATATAAAGGCGATACTTTTTGGAAAGTGTCATGAGCAGTCGCGGTGCGCCGTCGATGAAAAAGTGGCTCTCGCTTAAATTCTTTTCATAAAGCGTTTGCGCCACGTTAGGGGAAACATTCATACCAAGCTCCTCGAAAAGCTGGCGGAATCTACCCGTGAGCACCTGCTCCCTTGTCAATTCCTTGCGCTCAAGTGCTTTCCAATGTGCAAGATTGATTTTGCTGTAACGCGCAATAACCTCATCGGTGGGGTCTACATTAAGGGAACGCAAGGTTTTTGAGAGAGCCACCGCCTCGGAGCGGTGAAAATCGAGAATGGTATCGTCAAGATCCAAAAAAATAAACTTGATCATAAATCTCCTTATTTGAGTATGACGTTTTCTTGACCAAGGATCGCATACAGCTGCTCCAAAAGATAGGGAGTGAGTGAAACACCGAGCGGTGTGGTCTCGTAGCGTTTTTCGTTGGCATAATAGAAGAAAGCAGGAAAATCGCCTTCCAAAATTTCAAGCAGGTTGCGCACCTTATAAAACTCTTCGCAATGCTCATTTGGAACGCGCAAGAAAAGTCGCTTTGCATCCTTGATGTTAGGAGTAGGCGCAGGCGCTTTTTGTACCTTTTCGGGGGCTTTTTGCGCATACGTGGGTGTTTTTTGCACAGGCGCGATGGGTTTGACGGTTGTGGGGTCGAATTTATTATTCTCTACCAATTCGTCAACCGTTTGCACCAAAAGCTTGGCATCCTCTTCCTCGCGCAAGGAGACGGTTCCCCGCACCAGCACGGCATTGTCGCGCACGAGGAGCGGTGAAAGCTCTTCAAACATATTGGGGAAAACGATGCACTCGATCTCGGCGGTGCGATCCTCAAGCGTAAAGAATGCCATACGCTTGCCGTTTTTGGTGCCCTTTACGGTGACCGAGGTAATAATGCCCACGGTCTTCATAGCGGCACGGTCAACGGGGTCGGCATCCTCACCGACTGCCATTGAAATAGGGTCAAATTGCATCGTTTCGATGTGGCGGCTGTATTCGTCAAGAAGACTGCCCGAAAAATACATTCCGGCGGCTTCCTTTTCGAGCATCAGCTTCTCGCGCACACTCAATTCGGGAATGTCGGGATATTTGACAGCGGGTGCCTCGGTGCTGATCTGCCCGGGCATAGAGAACATATCAAGCTGCCCTTCAAGGTTGTCCTTTCCCTTTTGCAGAGCGCGCTCGATCATAGCGTCGTGCACCGCCAAAAGCTGACTGCGATATTTGCCAAGGCAATCGAACGCGCCACCCTTGATGAGTGCCTCGACCATGCGGCGGTTGAGCTCGGTGGAGGAAAGGCGGTTGATGAAATCGTCAAAGGACGTGAATTTGCCGTGGCGTCTTTCTGCGAGGATGTGCTCAAGGAAATGCACGCCAACGTTTTTGAGTGCGAGAAGACCGAAGCGAATATCCTTGCCCGAGGTCGAGAAGGTCATACGGCTCTCGTTGATGTCGGGCGGCAAGACGCGAATACCGCGCGAGTTACATTCGCTGATATATTCTGCAACCTTGGTCTGGCTACCCAGCACGCTGGTGAGCAGCGCCGCCATATACTGTTGCGGATAGTGACATTTAAGGTATGCCGTACGATAAGAAATGATAGCATACGCTGCGGCGTGCGACTTGTTGAATGCGTAGTTTGCAAAGCTTTCCATATCCGAGAAGAGCTGCTCGGCAACAGATGCTTCCACTCCTCTTTCCTTTGCTCCCGCCACAAAGCATTCACGCTCGGAAAGCAGGACGTCTGCCTTCTTTTTGGACATAGCACGGCGCACGATATCTGCGTGACCAAACGTATAGCCGCCAATCTCGCGGAAGATGCTCATAACCTGCTCTTGGTAAACCACGCAACCGTAGGTTGAGCGCAGGATAGGTTCAAGTGCGGGGGTCACATAGGTCACCTTATCGGGGTTGTGTCGGCACTCGATAAAGGTGGGGATAGAATCCATCGGTCCTGGACGATAGAGTGCAATGGCGGCAATGACATCATCAAGCGACTCGGGGCGCAAATTGGTAAGCATTTGTCGCATACCGCCCGACTCGAGTTGGAAGATGCCGCTCGTTTTGCCCGACGAAATCAGCGCATAGGTTGCGGCATCGTCAAGCGGCAGTTTTTCAATATCAAAGTTGGGTTCGCTCTCGCGGATCATGCCCTCGGCATCGTGCAGAATGGTGAGATAGCGCAGAGCGAGGAAGTCGAATTTGAGAAGTCCCAAGGATGCCACGGTGTCCATATCGAACTGCGTAACGACCGTGCCGTTGCTCAGTGCGACGGGCAGATAATTGCTGATGGGTTGATCGGTAATGACAACGCCTGCGGCGTGAACCGACACGTTGCGCGGCATGCCCTCAAGTGAGCGCGCGGTATCAACCAAGCGGCGCACCTGCTCCGAGCTCTCATAAAGCTTTTTGAGCTCGGGCAAGGAGAGGGCGTGGTCGATGGTCATATTGAGCTCCTGCGGAATAGCACGAGCTACCACGTCAACATCGGCATAGGACATTCCAAGGGCTCGTCCAACGTCACGAATCGATGCTCTTGCCGCCATCGTACCGAAGGTAATGATTTGCGAAACGTGGTCGGCACCGTATTTACGAGTGACGTACTCGATGACCTCGTCGCGGCGATTGTAGCAAAAGTCAACGTCGATATCGGGCATGGTAACACGCTCAGGATTGAGAAAACGCTCAAAGAGCAGATCAAAGCGAATGGAGTCCACGTCGGTAATACCAAGCGCGTACGCCACCAAGCTACCCGCTCCCGAACCACGTCCGGGGCCTACGGGGATATCCTTGCTCTTTGCATAGTTCACGTAATCTTGAACAATCAAAAAGTAATCGGCAAAGCCCATTTGCTCGATAACGCCAAGCTCATAGGCAAGGCGCTCGCGGTATTCTTTTTCGGCATGCTCCGAGAAGGTGATGTGTCCGCGTGCGATACGTCCTTGAAAGCCCTTTTCGGTCAGCTGACGCAGATATTCCTCGGCAGAAAGTCCATTTGGGCAGGGGAATTTTGGCAGGTACTGTGTATCAAAATCAAACTCTACCGCGCACATGTCGGCAATTTTGACAGTGTTTTCAATAGCTTCGGGATAAGCACGGAACAACAGCGACATTTCTGTACTATCCTTAACGTAAAAATCGTTGGTGGCAAATGCCGCAGGACGACCTGCATCAACGGTGGTGTTGGTTTGCACGCACATAAGAACTGCCTGCGTATCAGCATCCTGGCGACGTAAATAATGGCAGTCATTGGTGGCAACCAATGGAAGGTCACACTCGTTTGCCAATTTAACAAGGCGCGGCAAAACGGCACGCTCCTCAGCAAGACCGTGGTCTTGAATTTCGATATAGTAGCGATCCTTGCCAAAAATATTGGCATACTTCAAAGCATTCTCGCGTGCGGCGGCAAAATCGCCCTTGGAGAGAAGCTTGGGAATGCGTCCGCCAAGGCAGGCGGAAAGTGCAATAAGGCCGCCCGAATATTGGCGCAACAGCTCGTCATCTACACGGGGGCGGTTATAAAAGCCCTCGGTAAAGGAGCGCGAAACAAGCTCGACGAGGTTGCGGTACCCCTGCATATTTTCGCAAAGGAGAACCAAGTGCTCGGCATATCCCTCCCCGGCGTTGAGTTTGGTAAAACGGGAGTCGGGAGCCACGTAGACCTCACAGCCGATGATGGGCTTGATGCCTGCTTTTTTACATGCGCGGTAAAAATCGATCACGCCGTACATAACGCCGTGGTCGGTAATGGCAACCGCACTCTGTCCGCATTCTTTAATTCTTTCGGGCAGATCAGTAATGCGACACGCGCCGTCAAGCAAGCTGTATTCGGTGTGCAAATGCAGATGAACAAAATCCTTCATGGTGTCTCCTTTCTCGCTTATTCTTCGGCCTCGTCGAGCAGCTTTTGCAGTCGGTGAGAGAGCCCTGATTTGGAAATGGGGGGATGGTGCAAGTCCTTGAGCTCGTCCAAGGTAGCATCGGGGTTGCGGTAGCGCAAAAGTGCGGTCTCGCGAAGCGGCTCGGGTAAGGAATCGAGCTTTCCACTGTTCATCAGGCGGCCAATGGCATCGATCTGTCTTGCCGCAGCGGCAACCGACTTTTGAATATTTCTTGCCACGCAGTTGGTGGCACGGTTTTCGTTGTTGCGAATATCGCTTGCAATACGTGCGTTATAAACCTCAAAAATAATGCTGTGCGAGCCCATCAGTGTGATGAGGTCGGCAACAGAGGTAGCGTCCTTATAATACAGTCCCACGCCCGTATTGCGTGCAATGCGGCGGGGGGGATACCCTATGGACGAAAGATAATTGGTAACGGCATCGGCGCTCTCCTCGCTGGGGAGAACAAACTCAAGATGATAGGATTTTTGCGGATCGTTGACCGTTCCCGAAATGAAGAACAGCCCGCGCAAAAACGCCGCGCGGCAGTTTTCACAGTCGCACAGGTGCAAAAGCGCATCAATGTCCGCTCCGTCCTCGCGCAGCTGTGCCGTAAGCTTGGACGCGGCAGGCGACGGCAAAATCAGCTGCCATTGGCGGTGTCCGTGAAAGCCGATAACATTCATTTCTGCCGTTTTTGAGTATGCTTTTTCAAACACGCCCTTGGCAAACTCCGCCATCGCCTCTCTCTTGCAGGGCAAAATGACCTTTCCACCGGGTTGTCTCATGGCAGGCAACAAAAGACCTGCACTCAATGCACGTCTGCAACAATTCTTTTTGATTGGGAGCCCCATCAGCTCTTCGCATACGCGCTCGGTAAAAGTCATTTTGTCACCTCTTTTCTGTGTTCTTTTTCGTGGGGAAACCCCTTCCCAAAAACTTTTGCACAAAAGTTATCTAAATGGATTTGTTAGTTCACGGTTAAACAGTCGTCGCAAGCGTTACGCTTGCTTTTGCTATCGCGATTTGGTAGGGACCGCCGAGACCCTACTCGCTAAGAGAATTGTTTTATCTCACTGCGGGAGCACCAAGGCACTCCCCTACCTGCCGACTGTTATTTTACCTCGTAGGGGAGGGGCTTGCTCCTCCCGAAAAAGAATAAAAAGCCAAGAGAGTTGTTCGCAATAAACAATCTAATCTTGTAGGGGGCGATGTCCTCGACGCCCCGCCTAGTTAAAAAGCAATCATTCCAAACAAATGGAATGTGTCACAAAAACCGAACCTCACACTCCAACTCCACGCCGGTTTGTTGCAGGACGGTGGTTTGGATTTGCTCGATCAGGCGTTTGACGTCCTCGCAGGTAGCACCGCCGATGTTGACGATAAAACCCGCGTGCTTTGTGGAAACCTGTGCGCCGCCGACGGTCAAGCCCTTCAATCCGCAATCCTCTATCAGCTTGCCTGCAAAATGCCCCTCGGGGCGTTTGAAGGTGCTCCCCGCATTGGGCAATTCAAGAGGTTGTGTTGTGCGGCGTTTTTCCCAATAGGTGCGCATTTTTTCACTGATCTGTTCGCGGCTTCCCTTTTGTAGCTGCAAGGTCGCACGCAAAATAACGCGCTCGGGGTGGTTTTGGTAACTGCTGTGGCGATAGCCGAATGCCTGGGCATCCCCTATCAAAGCTTCTACTTTTCCCGTTTTGAGGTCATAGTATTCCGAGCAAATGCAAACGTCGCTCATACTGCCGCCGTAAGCACCCGCGTTCATATAGACCGCGCCGCCGAGTGTGCCGGGAATACCGAACGCAAATTCCAAGCCCGAAAGCTCTTCGTCACGCGCGGCGTTGGTAAGCGCCGAGAGCGGAATGCCCGCATCGGCAACAATGACAGTATCTTCCATTTTGATGCTGCGGCATTTGTCGGTAAAGACGACCGCTCCGCGATAGCCCTCATCGGAAAAGAGGACGTTGCTGCCCTTGCCGATAACAAGGGGGGGGATTTCGTTTTCTCGCAAAAAGGTGAGCGTTTGAGTGAGCTGTTCGACCGAGCGCGGAAAAAGTGCAATATCTGCCGCTCCGCCAATGCGGAGCGTGGAATGCTTGGAAAGCGGGCAATTCAACTCCCACTCTGTGCCAAGTGCTTGCAATTTTTGCATCAGTTGTTCCATTTGTACGCCCTCCTTTCGCGGTGCCTAACTATATTATACTCGAAACCGCGCGCAAATGCAATATAAAAGCGGTGAAAAAAGGTGAGAAAAGTTGAATTTTCCAACAAAATAATGCACAATCCTATTGCAAAAGGCAAAAAATTGCGGTATAATAAGATGAATAGATATATGTTTTGTAGCGCGCACGCACGAAATACGAAAAAAGCCGAGAAAGGAAGGATTTGCAGAATGGCACAAACAGAAAAGAAAACGCTTCGCATAGGACTGTTGGGCTTTGGCTCAATGGGCAGAACACATACCTGGGCTGTGCAAAATCTCCCCTTCTTTTACGGTGAGCTTCCCTTCTCTGCCAAGGTCGTTGGCGTTTGCACCACAACGCAAGAAAAGAGCGAGCGTGTTGCCGCCGAGTTTGGTATGCAGATTGCCACCGCCAACGAGGATGACCTGATCAACTCGCCCGACATTGATGTTATCGACATCTGCACCCCTAATATCTATCACTATGAAACGCTCAAAAAGGCGATTGCCGCAGGCAAGAGCGTGCTTTGTGAAAAGCCCTTATGCATCAGTGCCGAAGAGGCCGAAGAAATTGCCGCGCTCCCTCTTTCAAAAGGACAAATTTGCGGAATGGTATTCAACAACCGCTGGCTCGCGCCCGTGATGCGCGCAAAGCAGCTGATTGACGAGGGGCGCATCGGCCGCATTCTCAGCTTTGAGGGCAAATATCTGCACAACAGTGCCACCGACGTCAATAAACCTGCGGGTTGGAAGCAGGATAGCACCGTTTGCGGTGGTGGCGTTCTTTTTGACCTCGGTTCACACGTCATCGATCTGCTCGGCTTTTTGTGCGGACCTCTCGCAGAGGTGGGCGGCATGAGTCAGATCGCCTACCCCACTCGCACAGGGCGTGACGGCGAACAGTGGGCAACCAACGCCGATGAATCCTTCTATCTGACGGGCAAAACGGCAGACGGTGCTTGCGGCACCGTTACCGTTGGCAAATTGCAGGTTGGCACCAATGACGATCTCTCGTTTGAAATTTACGGTGAGAAGGGTGCATTGCGTTTTTCCTTGATGGACCCCAACTGGCTCTACTATTATGACAACACCGCCGAGGCGTCTCCCATGGGTGGCGTGCGCGGCTTTACAAAGATCGAATGTGTCGGTCGCTATCCCGACCTGACCTTCCCCTCCTCAAAAGCACCTGCGGGCTGGCTTTACGGACATCTGGCAAGTATGCACGCATTTCTCTCTTCGGTAGCCGAGGGTAAGCATTTTTCTCCCTCGCTGACAGACGGACTTTACGTTCAAAGGGTGATGGAAACAGCGTACTCCTCTGACCAGATCGGCGGTTTGCGAATGGAGGTGTCGCCATGCTGGTAATCGGACTGACAGGCCCTACGGGTGCCGGCAAGGGCGAGGTCGCAAGCATTTTTGCACGCTACGGCATTCCCGTGATCAACGCAGACCGCGTTTATCACGAGCTCATTACCCCTCCCTCCTCTTGCTTGCAGGAGCTGGTAGAGGCCTTTGGCAAGCAGATCCTTCTTTCTGACGGCCGTCTTGACCGACGCGCCTTGGGCGGCATTGTATTCAACGATCCCGCCGCGCGTGAGCAACTCAATGCTATTACGCACAGATACGTAATGGAGGAGGTCAAGGGGCAGATGGAGCGGTTGCGCCGCGAGGATGTACCCGTTGCCGTTTTTGATGCACCTCAGCTCTTTGAAGCAGGCGCGCATAAAGCTTGCGGTGCCGTGGTCTCGGTACTTGCCGAGCGCGGGTTGCGCTTGGAACGCATTATGGCGCGTGACGGTATCACTGCCGAGGCAGCTATGCGGCGTATCCTTGCACAAAAGAGCGATGAGTTTTTCAAAACGCACTCCGACTACATTGTGGAAAACAATGGCGCACTGGAGTCCTTGACGCCTCAAGTGCACCGTATCCTCAAGGAATTGGGGGTAATCTCCCGATGAAATTCAACGCGAGAAGCTTTGCCATTATTGCCGCGATCTTAGTGCTTTCCATTGGCTTTGGCTTTGCCTTTGACGGCGTTGCTACCGCCATTGAAAAAAAACAATATCCCCTCTCCCCCCGATATGCCGAGGACATTCGCAATGCCGCCGAGAAATACGGCATTCCCGAGGTGGTCCTTTGGGCAATCGTGTGCACCGAGAGCGGATTTGCCAGCAATCTTGAAGGACAGGACGGCGGCATTGGACTTATGCAGCTCACCCCTGATACCTTTGCTATGATACAGACAGACATTTTGAAAGAAACCCCTGAGGATAAGGGCCGCCTTTACGACCCCGAAAAAAATCTCGAGTGCGGCGCGGCGTATCTTTCTTTTCTGTATCAGCGTTACGGCGTTTGGGAGACCGTGTTTGCTGCTTTTGACGCAGGCACCGATGCGGTGGATGCTTGGCTTGCCAACCCCGAATACATCAGTGAGTTAGGCACTCTTAAAAACATTCCCAACACCGCAACCGCTCGCTTTGTTCAAAACGTTAGTGAAGCACGCGAGCTTTATATCAAATTGTATTTTTAATGCGAATTACATAAACAAAGGAGAAAACCATCATGTCTGAAAATCAAAACCTTCGCTATGAAAAAAAGACCGTCTACGAGCTGGCAGGCGCCACCGTTGTAGAGGAAGCATACGAATATGCAAAAAATTACGTCAAATTCCTTGACGCCGCAAAGACCGAGCGCGAGGCAGTAGCCGAGAGCGTTCGTATTGCCGAGGCAGCGGGCTATCGCGCGTGGAATTTTGGTGACGCTATCAACACAGGCGACAAGCTTTATTATAACAACCGCGGCAAGAACATCTTTTTGATGAAGATCGGTACCGAGAACATCAACAACGGTATCCGCATCACCGCCGCACACATCGACTCTCCCCGTCTTGACCTCAAGCCCGTTCCGCTTTACGAGGAGCACGGCATGTCCTTCTTCAAGACCCATTACTACGGCGGCGTTCGCAAGTATCAATGGCTCGCAATGCCCCTCGCTCTGCACGGCGTTGTTGTTAAGCAGGACGGCACTGTTGTAACCGTTACCATCGGCGAGGACGAGAGCGACCCCGTAATGTATATCACCGACCTGCTCCCTCACCTCGCACGTGCACAGGGCGGCAAGTCCCTCAACGAGGTATTCCAAGCAGAAAAGCTCAACATTTTGGTTGGCAGCCGCCCCGTTGACGGTGAAGAAAAGGACGCTGTTAAGGCAGGCGTTCTCAACTATCTGTACGAAAAGTACGGCATCACCGAGGAAGATTTCCTTTCTGCCGAGCTTTCCATCGTTCCCGCGGCAAAGGCACGCGACGTTGGCTTTGACCGCTCGATGATTTGCGCTTACGGTCACGATGACCGCGTTTGCGCTTACCCCTCTCTGACCGCTATGATCGACAGCACCGATACCCTTCACACCTCTATGTGTCTCTTGGTTGACAAGGAAGAGACCGGCAGTGACGGTGTTACCGGTATGCAAAGCAGTCTCATTGTTGACCTGATCGCAGAGATCGCAAAGGCACTCGGCGGCAACGAAGCAGCCGTTCGTGCAAACTCCAAGTGCCTCTCCAGCGACGTAACCGCTACCTTTGACCCCAACTATGCCGACGTTTACGAGCATCGCAACTCCTCTTTGATCGGTTGCGGCGTTTGCCTGTGCAAGTACACCGGCAGCGGCGGTAAGGGCGGCACCTCCGACGCAAGTGCCGAGATGGTTGGCTGGACTCGCCGCTTCCTGAACGAAGCGGGCGTTGTATGGCAGATCAGCGAACTCGGCAAGACCGACGTTGGCGGCGGGGGAACCGTTGCAAAGTATATGGCAAACCACAACATTGACACCATCGACATTGGTGTTGGCGTTCTCTCTATGCACGCTCCCTACGAGCTGATTGCAAAGGTTGACCTCTATGAGGCATACCGCGCTTTCAAGGCGTTCTATCAATTCTGATTTTCATTTCAACCGTTTGTGAGAAAGGCGGCCTCTGATGCTAACCAAATTACAACAAGCCGAAGATAAATATTTGCACCTGGAGGCCTCGCTTTCCGATCCTATCATCGCGGGCGATCCTGCCAAATGTGCACAGATCGCAAAAGAGTATAAATCGCTGACACCCATCATTGAAAAATACCGCGAGCTCAAAAGTGCACAAGGGCGCATTGACGACGCACTCCTTCTCCTCGAAGAGGGCGACGAGGAGCTGCGCGCCTTGGCGAACGAAGAATTGCGCGAGGCAAAGGAGCTCGTAGAACAACTCAAGAGTGAGTTGACCATTATGCTGCTCCCCCGCGACCCCAACGACGAAAAGAACGTAATGGTAGAGATCCGCGCAGGCGCGGGTGGTGAGGAAGCCGCTCTGTTTGCCGCCGTTCTTTACCGTATGTATACGATGTACGCCACTGCGGCGGGCTTTCGTTGCTCGCTCCTTTCCGAAAACCCCACCGAGCTTGGCGGCTACCGCCAGCTGACCTTTCAGGTTGAAGGCGAGGGGGCGTATTCCCGTTTTAAGTTCGAGAGCGGTGTTCACCGCGTGCAACGTGTTCCCGAGACCGAGTCGCAAGGACGTATTCAAACCTCAACGGCAACCGTTGCCGTGCTCCCCGAAGCAGAAGAGGTCTCGGTTGAGATCAATCCTGCCGACCTCATTTTTGAATCCTGCAAATCGAGCGGTGCGGGCGGTCAGCACATCAACAAGACCGAGTCTGCAGTGCGCCTGACACACAAGCCCACGGGCATCGTGGTGGAATGTCAGGAAGAACGCAGTCAGTTCAAAAACAAGGATAAAGCCCTGCGTATGCTGCGTACCATTCTTTACGACCAAAAGCAACGCGAGCAAGCCGATGCCATTGCATCCGACCGCCGCCGTCAAGTCGGCACGGGAGACAGAAGTGAGCGTATTCGTACCTACAACTATCCGCAAGGTCGCATTACCGACCACCGCATCGGCCTTACCATTCACTCCATCGATCGGTTCCTCGACGGCGACATCGGTGCTATGATCGATGCTCTCGCCACCGCAGAGACCGCAGAAAAGCTGAAAAATCAAGACAGTTAACGAATTGGAGACACCCTTGAAAACCGAACATATCAAAATTACAGACATCGTTGCACAAGAGAGCGACCTTATCCGTGCTGCCGAGGTTTTGCAGGCGGGCGGTCTTGTGGTCTTTCCCACCGAAACCGTTTACGGTCTTGGCGGTGATGCCACGCGCGACGAGGCGGCAAAAAAGATCTATGCCGCAAAGGGGCGTCCCTCGGACAACCCCTTAATCATTCATATTGCAAACCCCGCCGATGCCGAGGAGTATGCCGTAACAAACGCGCTTTACTATCGCTTGGCAAAGGCGTTTATGCCGGGACCGCTGACGATCATTCTGCCCAGACGTGAGACCATTCCCACCTCTACTACGGGCGGGCTTGACAGCGTGGCTGTCCGTTGCCCCGCTCACCCCGTGGCACACAAGCTCATCGAGCTTTGCGGCGTCGCTATTGCTGCGCCCTCTGCCAATCTTTCGGGCAAGCCCTCGCCCACCTCTGCCGTTCACGTAGCCGAGGATTTGGACGGGCGCGTGGATATGATTATTGACGGCGGCGAGAGCGAGATCGGACTGGAATCCACCATCGTCAAAATCGACGGTGACGGACTCATTCTTTTGCGCCCGGGCGGCATCACTTATGATGCTCTCTCCCTCGTGTGCGAAAAGGTGACCATTGCCGACGCCGTAATGCAAAAGCTTGCGGAAAACGAGCGTCCCCTTTCCCCCGGCATGAAATACAGACACTACGCCCCCACCGCTCCCCTTGTTTTGCTCAAGGGCTCGAGCGAAAACGCACTCGCCTACATCAAAGCTGAGACGCGCAAATGCGCCGTTCTTTGCTATGACGAGGAGTGCGAGGCACTATCGGGCAGAGTGCTCTTCCCAATTGGAAAAAAAGATGACCTTGGCACGCAAGCACGCCGTCTTTTTGCCGCTCTGCGCGATGCGGACGGAACTGATGCCGAGATCATTTACGCGCATCTGCCTCCTCAAGAGGGGCTTGGACTTGCGCTTTATAACCGACTTATTCGCGCCGCCGCGCACACCGTAAAAGAAGTGTAAGGCGCGCTCTCGCTTCCCCGAACCGTTCAAAACCTGATAGAAAGGACATCACAGAATGGCAAGAAAGCAAAAGAAAGAAAAGAAAGAAATCGTTTACGCTCCTATCGTTTATCAGCCGATTACCGAAACGATCGAAAAGAACTATATGCCCTACGTTATGAGCGTTATCGTATCGCGTGCGATCCCCGAGATCGACGGACTGAAGCCCTCGCACCGCAAGCTCCTTTATACCATGTATGAAATGGGATTGCTCAAGGGCGGCTTTACCAAGAGCGCAAATATTGTGGGACAAACAATGAAGCTCAACCCACACGGCGATGCCTCTATTTATGAAACGATGGTTCGTCTCACACGCGGAAACGAAACCCTGTTACACCCGCTTATCGATTCCAAGGGCTCGTTTGGTAAGCAGTATTCCACAAATACCGTTGCATCGGCTGCGCGTTATACCGAGGCAAAGCTTGCGCCTATTTGTCAGGAGCTTTTTGGCGGCATTGAAAAGAATGCAGTTGATATGGTAGACAACTACGACGCTACCCTGAAGGAGCCCGTGTTGCTGCCCACCACCTTCCCCAACGTTCTTGTTATGCCCAATATGGGTATTGCGGTTGGTATGGCATCGAACATTTGCTCTTTCAACCTCGCAGAGGTCTGCGACGGTGCCATTGCCATGCTGCGTAAACCCCGCCTCCCCCTTGATAAGCTCATGGAGCTCATCAAAGCCCCCGACTTCCCGGGTGGCGGTGCCATTCTTTATGACGAAGAGGAAATGAAGCGCATTTACACCACAGGTGTAGGTTCCATTCGCATGCGTGCGCGCTATGTTTTCGATAAAGAAAACAGCTGCATCGAGGTTCTTCAGATCCCCTACTCCACCACCATTGAAGCGATTATTGCAAAGCTGACGACACTTTACAAGGAAGGCAAGATCAAGGAGATCACCGATTTTCGTGATGAAATCGACCTCAACGGCTTTAAGCTCACGCTTGACGTTCGCCGCGGTACTGACCCCGACAAGCTGATGGCAAAGCTGTTTAAGCTCACCCCCCTTGAGGATAGCTTCCGTTGCAACTTTAACGTGCTCATCGACTCCACCCCTCGCACGATGGGCGTGCAGGAGATTTTGCAGGAGTGGATCAAGTTCCGCCTTGGATGCCTGCGCCGCGAGCTGAAGTTTGACCTGAAGAAGAAAAAAGACAAGCTTCATCTGTTGCTCGGTCTCGGTAAGATCTTACTTGACATTGACAAAGCCATTCGCATCATTCGCAAGACCGAAAAAGAATCCCAGGTTGTTCCCAACTTGATGAAGGGCTTTGACATTGATGAGATTCAGGCAAACTACATCGCCGAAATCAAATTGCGCTACCTCAACCGCGAGTACATCATCAATCGCTTGGCGGAGATCGAGGATCTGCAAAAAGAGATTGCCGATATGGAAGAAACCCTCAAGGACGAGCTCAAGCAAAAGGCACTTATCATTGGGCAGCTTACCGAGGTCAAAAAGAAATACGGTCAAGCGCGCCGCTCGCAGATCATCTCCGCAGGTGCTATTAAGGAATATAAGGAAGAGGAACACATTGAAAACTACCCCGCTCGCTTTGTTCTCAGCCGCGAGGGCTATTTCAAAAAGATCACCTTCCGCTCTCTGCAGGGTAACGACGAGCAATCCTTCAAAGAGGATGACGAGCTACTTTATTTGGTGGACGGTCAAAACACCGATAACTTTATCTTCCTGACCAACCGACAACAGCTCTACCGCGCAAAGGCAGAGGACTTTGACACCACCAAGGCATCGGCACTCGGTGACTATTTGCCGGTTAAACTCAAAATGGATCCCGACGAAAAGCCCATTTTGATGAACATTCAAAACAAGTACCCCGCCAAGGAAAATATCGTGCTGATATTTGAAAATGGTAAGGGTGTGCGTATTTCTGTTTCCAACTACGAGATTACAGGCAACCGCCGTAAGATCACCTCGGCTTACTCCAAGAATTCCCCTGTTGTTGCGGCGTTCTACGAAAAGAGCCCGATGGATATTATGATCACCTCCTCCGACGGACGCGCCATTCTCATCAAATCCTCGCTCATTCCCGTAATGGCGACCCGTACCTCGGGCGGCGTGACACTCATGAGCATGAAGAAAGGCATCACCGTGGTTTCTGCCACCAATGACCCCAAAAAGATCCCCGAGGATGCGAAGGGACTCAAAAAAATAAAGATCCCCTCAACGGGTGTTTTGATCGATAAGAAATAATTTTGAAAGGATAACATACATCATGGCTAAGAAGAATACGAAATCGAACATCTCGGCTCCTGCGCGCGTTCTCGCGCTCGTTCTCTCGGTTCTCGTTATGGGATCTGCCCTGACCGGCATTATTTATTTGCTGATCAGCATGTTCTAATGCAGCAAAAATAAAAAGACAGGCAACCGGCGGTTGCCTGTCTTTTTTTGTTACCTTGTGAATTTGTTTTTTTCGGGACGTCGAGGGCGCCGTCCCGTAAAAACAAACGATTACAATACACGAAAAAGGAGCGACCAAGGTCGCCCCTAAAACACAGAAAAAGGAATTTGGGAGTTGATATATCCCCTGCAACAGGAATACAAAAATTACGGCTTTTTGGCAACCTTTGCAAGGCGTTCTACAAGCGCATCATAGCGTGCATCGGAGCGCAAGGGAGCAACTTCTTCATCGGTGGTTATCCAATCAAGGAAGGACTGTGAATAGTTCCCATCTGCTTCCATAATCACTCCACCATCTGCATATCCGCGAAGTATAGGCGTTGAATGCGGAGCATCAAAATCGTAAGTGTCTGCATGAACATTATAATCCACACACCGTTCAAGCCAATACCAAGCATTCTCATAATCCTGCTTATTAAAGAAATCCTTAAATATGAAATAACTTGCCGTTGCACCGAAATATGCATTTTGTTGATAATCGCCGTTTGGGTAGAGACATTCAAGAAGATCTATTTCAAATTGATTTAACTCTTTTCTTTCTTCCCACGAATATATCATTTTTCCGTTGTCATCGCAATGGCCTTTTAGGCAATGAATCATTGATAACAACTCATGAACTAAAAAATGCATATATTCCTGACGTTCCTTAAAACCTTCATTCCCTTTCCAGCGATATACCATAAAATTCTCGTATGAAAAATGGGTGCGCGGCATTTCCTCGGCAAGCTTTCGCATTTCGTCTTTTTTGCCTGCGTAGTCGTAAGCAATTCCAAGAGTTTCAATAGCTTCGTATCGAACTTTGCTGTCAGTACATTCCGCAAGGATTCGATTGCAAAGATGAAACACCTCGTCATATTCCTTGATGCCTTTTCGGGAATATTCGCAAACAATTGCATCCGCAAGAGTTTGCATAATTTTATAATCACGTGGGAATTTTTGGTTGGCTTCACGAAGAATGGCGGTGTATTCCTCCCACTTTCCTTGGTGACACAGACTCCGTGCCACATCCAAGTATTTTTGAATTTCCTCGTTGCTCTTTTCAATATCAATACCGAGCAAAATATCGGAAGAAACGTCAAAGATGTGGCAGAGCGCGGGGATTTGTGAAATATCGGGAGCGGTTCGGTCGCACTCCCATTGCGAAATGGCGCGCGAGGTGATGCCAAGATATTCGGCAAGCTGTTCTTGCGTAATATTCTGCTCACGGCGCAACCGTTTGATGGTAGAACCAATCGACATAATTTTGTCCTCCAAAAAAGTATTCAAAAGCGCTTTTGTACTTTCATTATAGCAAATTAAAAAGAAAATTCCACGAAGTGTTTATTGTGAAAAAGTATAGTATTGCTTTGATTTTCAAAGGTATTATATCATAAAATAATCGGAATTGCAACAAAAACGGGCGACCAATGGTCGCCCCTACAATAAACTCTATTATAATTCGTAGGGGCGACCATTGGTCGCCCGCTTTAATTTGCGATAACCGCTTGTAGCGGGGCGTCGAGGACGTCACCCCCTACAAAGATTATTTGCTGCAAAACTATTCTCTTAACGGGCAGGGTCTCGGCGGCGCCTGACCGTTAGCGGCAGCAAAAGCAAGCCGAATGGCTTGCGCCAACTGTCTATCCGTTTCTTTGGAGTTTCCTTTTGGTATTTTTGTGCGAGAGTTTTTGAGGGGGTCAAAGGGGGAACTTTTTGCAAAAAGTTCCCCCTTAAAAATCCCTTATTTATCAAACAAATAATCAACCTTACCCGAGAGCAGAGCCACAACGCCGCGGTAGATGACATCGGGGCGATCGCGGAAGGTCTTACGCATTTGATGTGCGCGGTACTCCGAATCGACGTTGAGCTTGGTCTCAAAGATGGTTTTGTCCTTCTCTTTGAGGGTGAAGATAACGTCAAAGGTGTTGTCGGCGCGGCGCTCGGTGGTGCAATCGATACTGACACCACGGCGTTGAAAATCGAGATAGCGCAGCGCATAGGTCATGCTTTGGTCGAGTACGGCGGGCAGAATGTCGGAGCGGAGCTGCTCGGCAACCATGGTTCCCTTGCGTGTGACCGAATAGAGCGCCTCGCCGCGCTCGTCCTTACCGTCCTCAACGATGAGGCCGCTATCGAGCATTTCGTGGAATGCCATAGCAAAATCGAGATACATAACGTAGTCGTTTTGCATTACTATATCATTAATGGTAACAAAGCTGAGCGGATAGTTGATGTTTCGCATAAGGTACAAAACAAAAACTTTAACGGTGCTCATGCCTCCAATGGGTGATGCGGGCATAGGTTTTCCTCCGTTTAGGGGTCTTTTTTCACAAAAATCTGTCTTCTTTGAAAAGTATAGCATATTTTTTTATTTTTTTCAATAGTTTTGTTTGCAATTTGTAAGATTTTGTGGTATGATATAAGAAAGATATGACAAAGCTACCCCAAAGTGGCGTTTTTCCCCCGTGAAAGGAGATTTTCCTATGCTTCAAATTGCACTTCTTGGCTTTGGTGTTGTTGGCAGCGGAACCGCAGAGGTCCTCGCCCAAAACCAAAAACAGGTTGCCGCTTATTGCGGTGACGAGGTCAACGTAAAATATATTCTTGATCTGCGCGATTTCCCCGAGCACCCCTTGGGCGACCGCGTGGTGCATGATATTCAAATCATTCTTGATGACCCCGAGGTCGTTTTGGTTGCCGAGATGATGGGCGGCGCACACCCGGCGTACGACTTTACCTCTGCGGCTCTGGCGGCAGGCAAGCACGTTGTTACCTCTAACAAAGAGGTGGTTGCTACCTTTGGCGCGGAACTGTTGAATTTGGCACGCGAGAACCACGTTTCCTATTTGTTTGAAGCAAGTGTTGGCGGCGGTATTCCGATCATTCGCCCGATGCAAACAGACCTTGCATCGAATGAAATTCTTTCGGTCAGCGGCATTCTCAACGGAACTACCAACTTTATCCTGACCAAAATGAAGAATGAGGGCGCGGCATTTGCTGACGTGCTTAAGCTCGCGCAACAAAAGGGCTATGCCGAGGCAAACCCTGCCGCTGACGTGGAAGGGCTTGATGCCGCACGCAAGATCGTGATTCTTGCCGCTCTCGCATTTGGAACACTCCTTGACCCCAACAAGATCTCTACCACAGGCATTACAGGCATTACGGGAGAGCACACCGCTCTTGCCGATAAGCTCGGCGGTGCCATCAAGCTCATCGGTCACACCGAGAAGGTTGAGGGCCGCGTGCTGGCACTTGTGTCTCCTTTCCTTGTGCTCCCCACCAATCCCATTTGCCACGTTGATGACGTTTACAACGGCATTTTGGTGGACACCAATATGCTCGGTCGCGCGCTCTTCTACGGAGCGGGTGCCGGCAAGCTCCCCACCGCGAGCGCAGTTGTGGCGGATATTCTCGATATCCTCTCGGGACGCTCCACCGACCGCCGCCTGCCCCGTTGGACGGTTGCGTGTGACGGTGATATCGCCAATGCCGCTTCTCTTTCTTGCCGCCGCGTTTATCTGTTTGAGGGTTGCCCGAGATGCGAGGCAAAAGCCAAGGCCGCACTTGCAAGCGAGGATAGCGTATGGCTTGGCGAACGCAAATTTGCAGTGATCAGCTCCAAGATGACCGCCACCGATGCCGATGCCGCCATTACAGAGACGGGACTTTGCCCCATTTTCTCCTTGCCTGTATTGGATTGATTTTATAAATAGGATAAAAAAATAGAAGCAGAGATCGAAAGGTCTCTGCTTTTCGGTTATTTTTGTCACAAAAAATCGAAAAAGGGGTTTACAAATCGGCTCTTTTGTGTTATACTTGATGGCAGAAAGTTCATCGGAGGTATTTTCGGGTTCAAACGCTTCATTTGCAAGTCCAACCAAGTGCGACCTTTTCCTCGGTGGACTCTTTTTTTGTAAATAGAGCAAAGCCCGAAGCTGCGAGACTTCAAAAAAATTTAGGAGGAGAAAAATGAAACTCATCTACAACGTCAAAGACAAACCCAAGTTTGGTCAAATTTTGATCTTCGCGTTCCAACAACTCCTGGCGATTATGGCGGCAACTATTGTTGTTCCGATCATTATCAATGGCAATTCTGCAGAAAACTTTACAAACGGAATTGGTGTTGCCAGCCAAATGAGCACCACCGCAGCGCTGTTTGGTGCAGGTATTGGTACACTCGTTTATTTGCTCTTTACAAAGTTTAGAAGCCCTGTATTCCTTGGCTCTTCCTTTGCTTTCTTAGGATCTATGACCGCCGCATTCGCCGGTGCTACATCTATGGCAGCAGGTTGCGTCGGCTTGATCCTCGGTGCCGTTATGGCAGGTCTCGTTTACGTAGTCATCGCAATCATTATTAAGCTCGTAGGTGTAAAGTGGATCAACAAATTGATGCCCCCCGTTGTTATCGGCCCCACCGTTGCCCTGATCGGTCTCTCCTTGGCGGGCTCTGCTACCAAAGACCTGACCACTGCTCCTGCAGGCGGCTCCAATTACGTAGCTCTCGTTTGCGGTCTTGTAACCCTTGCAGTTGTTATGCTTTGCTCCGTATACGGCAAAAAGACGCTGAAGATGATTCCCTTCATCATTGGTATTCTTGCGGGCTACCTCACCGCTACCGTATTTACCCTGATCGGTATGGCAAGCGGCAACGATGCACTGCTCGTTATCGATTTTGGCAAATTTGCAAATATGCAATGGATTCCCGATTTCACCTTTGTTACCGCTTTCAAGGGCTTTGGTGACATCACTCCTTCTTATATCGCAACCGTTGCCGTTGCATACGTTCCCGTTGCATTCGTTGTTTTTGCTGAGCACGTTGCCGACCACAAGAATCTCTCCACCATTATTGAGAGTGATCTTCTCGAAGAGCCCGGCTTGCACCGCACTCTGCTTGGTGACGGCGTTGGCTCCATGGCCGGTGCACTCTTTGGCGGATGCCCCAACACCACCTACGGTGAGTCTGTCGGTTGTGTAGCGATCTCGGGTAACGCCTCTGTTGTAACCATTGTTACAACCGCTATCATGGCAATCGTTATTTCCTTCTTCGCTCCCTTTGCTGCATTCCTTTCCACCATTCCCAACTGCGTAATGGGCGGCGTTTGCATCGCCCTTTACGGCTTTATTGCAGTTTCGGGCCTCAAGATGATCCAACAGGTTGATTTGAACGACAACCGCAATCTGTTTGTTGTTGCCGCAATCATCATCCCCGGCATCGGTGGTCTTTCCCTTACCTTTGGCAAGGTTACCATCACCACCATTGCTTGTGCACTCATTCTTGGTATTCTTGCAAATACCATGCTTTCGGGCAAGAAGAACAAAGCTGAATAATCCATATTGATAAAAAAAGAGCCGAGCACACAGGTGTTCGGCTCATTTTTTTATCTGAAATTAAGGAAAATTCCATTTCTCTTGACTTGTGCCACCGATTGTGCTATAATAATTTTATTAACCCAAAGGAGACATTACAATGACAAGAAAAAATTTGTTTAGCATCAATCTGAACGATGAATCCGTAATTGATAGTGAGGCGTTTGTATTGCGCCGCGAAAATTCCGCTCTTTCGGCAAAGAGAGATCAGTTGAGCGAGGAGCTGAGCAAAACCCTGCACAAGACCGTTAAAAAGTCGCTTTTGCGCCTGCTGCCTGCTTTTCTCGGGTGTGGTCTTGGCGTTATCCTCGGTTCTGTTGCTTTTGAAATTTTTGAAAGCAAAGAAGTGTTCCCTGCTGTCCTTGGAATTGTGGCAGGCATGTTGTTTGTTGCGGGCATTGTTTATGGCGTTATCAACGGCAAAAAGCAACAGGCAAACGAGGACAAGCCCGACGAAGGCATGGAAGAATTGGACAAGAAATACGAAGCATTCAACGCCGAGGTCAAGCGCGAGTTGGGCATTCCCGAGGATGCGCCCCAAGTGGATATTTTGACATATATGTACTCCCTTGATGATAAGACAAAGAAAACCGTTTACAGCGGCGACACCGCAAACGTATTCATCGAGGACGGTAAGCTCTGCTTCTGGTATGGCGAGGCGGTTGTCGGCTTCCCTATGAGTGAGATCGAAGCGTTGGTAAAGGTCAATGAGCCCATCACCTTTGAGGGTTGGATGCCCGATGATCCCCACGACAGCTTAAAATACGCACAATACGGCATTGAAAAGAAAGAGGTCGACTACGACGAGCAATACACAATGAAGGGCTACTATTCCCTGCGCCTGACACATGAGGGCGAGCCCTTTGAATTGCTCTTCCCCCTGTTTGATGCAGAAAAGCTGTTGAAGCTCTTGGATCGCGAGATCGTAGAAGAATAAGAAAACAAAAAGAAAGTCCCGCCGGGGACTTTCTTTTTTATTATTCATCACGCAACACATATTTGATAGCGTCCTGTATGTGAAGATCCCACCACTTCCATGTGTGATTTCCCTCGCTCTCTTGGAATACGTGCGATATTGCAAGACTTGTAAGATGTTGATCAAACAAACGGTTCATTTCAATTAAGAAATCCTCAAGTCCGCACCACAAGTACAGCTTTGGGAACGGCTTGCCTTTCGCTTTGTTTTTCTCGGCAAGTGCAAACAGATCGTGCTCTCCCCCTGCAAGCTCCAACGCCGTGTTGATATCAAAGCC
Organism: Eubacteriales bacterium; assembly: GCA_045656885.1. GTDB lineage: Bacteria > Bacillota > Clostridia > Oscillospirales > CAG-272 > UMGS1865. The sequence goes on along the minus strand of JAZORZ010000062.1, from coordinate 8,474 downwards.
AAAAATGCTTCGCCATTCGTTGAGGTTGTAATCTCTTCCCACTCTGGTAACGTCAAAAGCGCCCGAAAGAGAGATGCAAGCGCCGTATTGCAGGGGGCAAGAGAGCGCCAGCTTGACAGCGCCGTAGCCGCCCATAGAAAGTCCACCAACGATGTTGTCCTCGCGTTTGGCACTCATACCCTTGAACAATCCGCGACAGACCTCGGGGAGCTCTTTTGCAACAAAATTGAAATAATTTGCATCGTATGCGGTGTTGGTGTACCAGCTTCTATCTACGTTTGGCATAACAACGGCAATGCCAAATTCGTTGGCGTAGCGCTCAATGGAGCTGTATCGCATCCACGCCGAATGATCATCAGTCAGTCCATGCAAAAGCCAGAGCGTTTTATAGGATTCGTTTGTATCTCTAAATCGCTCGGGAATAACAACGTTTACCCGAACCTGTCTGCCCAGCTCTCGCGAGTGAAAATTCATTTCCAAAAACATTTTGAAGGTCTCCTTTCAACGTATTAAATCTTTTCGATTCGGCCAACCTTTGCGTCGGGAGAAATCTCAACCGTTTCGCTATATTGAACCAAATCAATGCTGCATCCGCGCTCAATGGCAACCACGCGCCCCGTAACACGAGGACAGGTAACGCCCTCAAGCGCAATCTCGTCGCCTTCGATTGAGGTAGTTACCGATACATCGCCGTTTGTGCGCTTTGTAAGAGCAGAAAACAACGGGAGTCTTTTGATCGGCTTGCTTGCGTTTTTGGGGAAAATAACGATCTTGCTGCCGCCAATGCTGCCAATCTCCATGCCTCTCTCAAACTCGATTTCAATATCCTCGGCATTGAGGAGTCCGCTACAATTGAGAATCCCCTTCACCTTGACCTTTTCTCCTTCAACGTCTCCACGCACCTGAAGCGCACCTGCAACAGAAAGCAGATTGCCCTTGACATTCCCCTTGCACTTTGCACTTCCCGAAACAGAAAGCTTTTCCTCTGTGACAAGATCGCCATCGCACGAAAAAGAGCCCGAAACGCCTACGTAGTTAGCTTTTACCGTACCCAAAAAGGAAGACGCCCCCGAAACCTTAAAAGTGTCGGAGCACTCAATGCTCTCGCCGTGACTCGCACCCGACGAGGAGAAGGTTGCGCAGCGAACCACTCCAACAAGAGAACCGCTGCCGCTGATAGAAATATGATTATATTCCCCTGCGGGCACCTTTCCGTTGCCCGAAATGCTCATATCCATAGTATTACTCATTGCTTGCCTCCCAAAATTTCGTTTGTAATATCCCTTTGTGTCCCTTCGCCGTCATCGATGATCATTGCCTTGATGTCGCTTAAATAAAAGCTCTTGCGCCCAAAAACCGTATCGAGTATAACGGTTGCATTCTTTTTGGACTCGGTTGAGAATTGCTTTGAAAGTTCCTCAAGCGAGGTGTCATCCTTTTGCTTTTGAATCAGCTCCATGCGCTCGCAAATCAGCCCCCGCGGAAAGAAGGTCTCCTGCCCCGTTACGGTTGATTTTTTAATAAACCATTCCTCGGGAATGAGCCCCTTACGCTTCCACCGATAAAGTGCGCCGTAGGATATGCCGTAAAGCTCCAAAAGCTCCTTTTTGGAGATCAATTCCTGCTCCATGTATATGTTCGCTCCTTTCGCGTAACATTGTTACGATGATATTATAGCATAACATTGTTACGCTGTCAAGTGGGTTTGGGAGAATTTTTTTGAGAATTTTGAAAAATGATGCCGCGGAAACGGGACTTGAACAAATCTCGCTTTGCTTGATTGCGCCTTTGCAAGCAAACGCGCCTCCACCACACCTACGGCGAGAATAAGTCCACGAGCCAATTGTACGAACCAACAAAAAAACGAGACGCCTTTGCGTCTCGCTCTTTTGTTGGTGCGGGTAAGAGGACTTGAACAGCTCCACAAGCACCGCGTTGAACGTAATACTAAATTTAATCTACTTTTCGCGGTGCTCCGTAGCATATTTTGCGAGCAAAATATGCGCGTGAAGAACCATCAGCTTTACCAGACCAATAGAAAAGGGATACGCATTGCGTATCCCTTTTCTATTGGTGCGGGTAAAAGGACTTGAACCTTCACGAAGTTGCCCCCACTAGAACCTGAATCTAGCGCGTCTGCCAATTCCGCCATACCCGCGAATATTTTATCGTCTCTTGACGACCTCTATATTATACACGATGGTGATTGTTTTGTCAATAGTTTTCAAGAAAAAAATTTCAGAAAAATTTTGATTTTTTTTGAAAAAACACTTGACATTTTGAAAAAATAGTGTATAATATAGTATGTTGCGTGCAAGACGCACACGCGGGAGTGGCGGAACTGGCAGACGCGCACGTTTGAGGGGCGTGTGGTTCACACCGTACGGGTTCAAGTCCCGTTTCCCGCACCAGAAAAAAGGCAATCGCAAATGCGATTGCCTTTTTTCTCGTTTGGGAACTGACAGGCAGAACCCTACCTGCTTTAGCAGGTACGGGTGCGTTTGCCTTAGCATTGGCACTATTGAGCAAATCGAGATTTGTTCGACTGTCCTTTTTCATATACTATCCCCTCCCCTTCATTTTCTTTCGTCATTTTTTGCCTTTCTATTGACAAATGCGTTTATTCATATTATAATGTTACGTGCAAAAGCGAAAACCCCAAAAATCCAATTAGGAGTTACATAAATGAGGACGAAAATCGACTTCAAAAACCATATCATCGATGTGTTGTGTGCCCTTGCCGCTGGCGTGATCGTTGGCACGGCGTATCACTTCTTTCAAAACAGTAACGGGTTTGCTCCCGGTGGCGTTGGCGGCCTTGCAACCATTACCCACCACCTGCTCGAGGATCGCGTCAGCTGGTCTGTTTTGATGATCGCATTCAATTTGCCCATCTTTGTTCTGGTCAGCGCGTTCATCAACAAAAAGCTCGGTGCCATTTTGAGCTTGTATATGGTGGTGCAATCCTTTATCCCCCGCCTTTACGAGGCGATCGGCTGGTTGCCTTACAGCGCAGCGAACAACCAAGAGGATTTTAACATTGTGTTTGCATGCATTGCAACGGGCGTGGTTTCGGGCTTTGGATTCTCTTTGATGCTGCGTCGTTTTGGTGCGAGCGGCGGCACGTACGGCATTTCGGCTTTGATCAAAAAATGGAAACCCGAAATGAACATTGCATACGTTTCCTTTATTATGGATACGAGCGTGGTGTTTATTGCATTCTTTGTTTACGGCATGAAGATCACCCCTGTGATTTGTACTCTTTGCAACCTGTTTATTGCAAACATTATCGTCGACCGCGGACTCAGCGGCATTAAGAACGGATACAAATTTGAGATCATTACCACCCACCCCGCGGAGATTTCAAACGAGCTGATGACACGTCTCCACCGTGGTGTGACCGAGGTGCAGGTTCACGGAATGTATTCGGACACCGACAAATATATGCTGATTTGCATCATTCACAAGCGCCAGATCGGTGAGATGATGAAGATCCTCAAAAGCTACCCCGACACCTTTGCCAGCTTTGAAAAGGTGAACGAGGTGTTTGGGAATTTTAAGAAGCATGTTTGAATTTTGCTCCGAGCGGAAAGGTACAATATGAAAGACGAAAGAGAAATTTTAACGAGAGATATTATTCAGCAAAAGCTGATTTACGAAGCAAAACGCTTTATTATCGGCCCCTTGCTGATTTGGTTGCTGGGCTTTATCGTTATGGGACTTCCAAGTCTCTTGTTGATCAAAATGGATTCCTCTCTCTCCGCCCTTGCATTTGTTTTTAGCTTTGCATTTATTGGATTGACGTTTATTTGTTTATTCAAAATAAAGCGCGGAAGTAAGCAATTAGGCGAGGCGAAATGCGGTGACTTTGTAATTGCACAAGAACGTTTGACAAAAATGGAAGATTATAAGCTGAGCATTTGGCAAACTCTTTTGAGATTTGATATTAGTTTCCCCATTATCACCAAGGACTGTTACAATCACATTTTTGAATTTGAAAGCGGCAAAAAGTTTGTTGTAAACGCCGGTGAGTATAAAGATACACACATCGGTACAGTTGCTCAATTTTCGCAAGTGGGAGAGGAGCTTATTGTTGTTTCCTACATCAATGCCCCCGAAAAGATCATTATGTTGTTCAGCCCAAAAATCTACAACTATAAAGCATAAAACAACAAGGGATAGCACATGCTATCCCTTTTCTTCTCCCCCCCTTGCATTCCCCTTTTCTTTATGTTATAATAATGGTAGAAAACTTTTGAGATATGAGGTGAGTACGATGTTCTTGTTCAAAAAGAAATATCCTGCGGTAGCAAAGTATAAAGAAAAGGATTTTGTCAACTTTTATCACAGGGGTGATATGCGCTTTGCGTGGGTCTACGATGCCAAGGTCGACAAAACCACTGGGGCGGTTTCTTACACGTTGCAGGTTGGCGGTCAATGCCCTGCCCTCATCTATGACGTTCCCGAGAGTGACATTATCGGATTAAAAGAATAAACAAACGCACGCCCAACCGCTTTGGTTGGGCGTGCCTCTTTTATGGTAATTCTATCAAAACCGCCCTACACGGTGCGCCGTCGCTGCCTGCCAAGGAAATAGGCGCGGCGGAGAGCAGATAAACACCTGTGGGGACGTTACCGAGGCGGATACCTTCCAGCAAAACGACCTCGTGCGAAAGAAGCGTCAGGTGCACCTGCATGGGGGCATTCTCGGGGCCGACCGTTTGCGATTCATTGCCCAAAAGGTCGATACCGGCATTTGCAAAAACAAGGGCGGCTTCTTCGGTTACAGTTACTTTACCGCCGAGAAGAATACGCTTTGCAGCTTCGGGGTTTGCATCGGCGGCTTCCTTGAGAATACGGTGGGCATCCTCTGCCGAAAGAGCTCCATTTTCCTGTGCCACGTATGCAAAGCCAACGGTTTTGGAAAGCGGCAGCTCCTCTACCGTTTTGCCGTCCTTGATAAAATGATAAGGTGCATCGATATGCGTGCCGTTATGCGCGCAAAGCGAGAGCGCGGTCAAATTATAGAGGGCGCCTTGCTCCATTGAGGAAAGCTTTTCACGCACGGGGGCGGGATCGCCCGGAAAGGCGGCACAACCGAATAACTCTTGTGAAATATCGTAGATCTTCATAATGACTCCAAAGTATCGTTTTTCAAAAATGCGCCACCAAACGGTGGCGCATCGTTGTTTTAGGTTAGTATGCGGAATTTACCTCATAGGGGTTGAGGTATGCGTTATTAGCCGATTTTTTCAGCGATCTCAAATAGGTTTTTGCAAACATGATATCGCTGTGCGAGTTGCATTTGATAGCATCCAAGCTCAAGCCCGTTAATGTTCTCAGCCAGGTCATTGCTACAAGTGCCTCCGAGTAATCTCTCAAATGATATCCGTCGGAGAGTGTAATGTAATCTCTTTCGATGGATGCATTGTTGATATCCTTTCCGCGATAGTTTTGAACCGCAGTACCTGCCGGAATAACACCGGTAAAGCACTCGTTGGGAACAATACAGTTCTTTGTGAGATCGACAATTGCATTATACATTGTCATTTGATCATTGCCGTAATTTGCAAAACCGGTGTGCGCGGTAAATTGCGAATACGCCCAGGTCATGTGCCAATAGAGCTTTGCCGAGGGATTGGTTTTGTTTGTGTTGACAAAATCAATGAGATTTTGCAAATTGCCGAGAGAGGTGGGCATGCCGCTCAAGGGACTTCCCTGCTGCATAGTGATGATATCCCAATCGTAAAGCTTGAGTGCATACATCAGCGATCTTTGGCCTGCGGGATAGGTGATCCAATTGGCATCTCCCGTTGTGTTAACCTGGAAGCTTTCATAATCGGCACCCGACTCGGCACGGCTCCAGTGACCGTCAACGGTGCAACCGCCAACGTAGAGCTTGCCAACGATAACCTCTTCAATGCCGAGTTCCTTTGCAAGAATAGGCAGATACTTTAATGCATTGTTGCTAAAGCTATTGCCGATAGCCAAAATTTTGAGGGACTTGACCGCAGGAAGAATCTCCTCCTGCCAGCCACCGCAGTTGCCGCACACGTTGGCAATTTTGCCGTCGGTCTGTGTGGTAACCTGCTCGAGAACGATGCGGCTCGTAAACAAATGCGCGCAAGCCGGCTCAAGCGGAACGGGCTCGGGTTCGCCGGGGGTAGTTACCTCGGGAGTAGTGACCTCAGGAGTTGTCACCTCGGGCGGAGTTGCCTCAGGGGTTGTCACCTCGGGCGGAGTTACCACAGGGGTTGTCACCTCGGGAGTGGTATTATCGGGTGTTTGATTTTTGTTGCAAGCTGAAAAAAGCATAACGAACACCAAAAGCAGTACTATAACAGATGTTAGTTTTTTCATTGCGGAATCAATCAGTCATCGATGTGGTATACAGAGGATGTTACTGTATAGGGGTTGAGATAAGCGTTGTTTACGGATTCCTTGATAACGTCAAGGTGAGGACGTGCATGGTCGAATGCGGCATCACTCAATTCCATACCGTTAACGTCGTAGCCGGTAAGAGACTTAAAGAGCATCAAAGCTGCCAGAACCTTGCCGGTATTGGACAAAAGTTCCGACTCTCTTGTAAGACCGTCGCTCCAATAGGACTCGCGCATGTTTTGAACGGCGGTTCCAACGGGGATAACACCGTCTTTGTTTGCATTGGTAGCCACTTTGGAAAGAACAGTACTGGTAGCAACCTTTGTTGTGGTGATTCTTTGATGTGCTTCAAGCATGAGCGCGCAGATGGGGCCGTGAGGTTTGTTCCATGTGTCTCCAAAATCACGCAAACCGTTGTAAAGATTATTGCGGTTATTGACTTCGTAAATCCAGGTTTCCATAAACAGAACCTTTGCGTTGGGATTTTTAGCGGTAACGGCCGTTTTAGCAGTTGTGAGCACGTCATTCAAAACGTTATAACCGTCCTCTTTTGCACTCATTGCAATGCTTTGGTTTACAACAAAGTAATCCCACGCCTCGGATTGCAGAACGTCTGCTTTTTTAGCTTCGGTGCTAACGGTTACCCAACCGTCGCCGGTGTTCTCATAGTGTGTATACACGGTGTCCTCATTCTGATGTGTTGCAAGATTCCCCTTTGCGTAGAGAACAACAATTTTGATTTCAATACCTGCCTCTTTTGCAATTTGCGGGAAGAAATACCAAGCGTCCTTGGCACTATCGTCACCAACTGCAAGAACCTTCAGCGACTTAACAGTGCCGGGTTCGGTAACCTCACCGGTAAAAGGAGGGAGTGTAATAGAAGAGTCTTCCCAAGGCCAAACGCGGCTCTTGGTTGCATTTGTGTTGTTTAGGTTTTCCATATCAGCGTTGTAGTTGTTTCCTTCCTGAAGATTTGCGGGGGTTGCTTTGCTGTCCTTTGCGATGCTTGGAACGGCGCACGCACTCATAAGCGTTACTACTGCAAGCAGAAGGGCAATCATTGAGATTCTTCTTTTCATTTGGCTTCCTCCATTGAGTAAACAAATTAGGCACAATGTACCACTGTGTACATCTTACCACAAAAAGTGTTTTTTGTCAACAAATCCTATTATATTTTTATATATTGTTAATAATTTTTTCACGAACGCGCGCGCGATGCATCTTTTTTTGCTGGATTGTTGAAAAATCATTGCATTTTTGATTTGAGTGTGGTAAAATAATGACAGAGAAAGTGGGTGAGGATTTGAAACTCCTGTTTTTTGATATGGAATTTGCCAACGGCAAAATTCCGGGGTCGGTCTTCTCGTTTGGCTACGTGGTCACCGATGAAGAATTCAATATTCTTTCGGGCCCCTGCGACATTTGCATCAACCCCGATTGCGAGTGGAACTCCTACGTTGCAGATAAAATTTTGGCTTACCCGATGGAAACGATTACCGGCAGTCCGCTTTTTCCTGCTTGCTACGAAGAAATTTGCGCTCTGTTCGCCGATGCTGACATTGCCGTCGGTTTTTCGGTGGGCAATGACGTTTCCGCTTTGAAAAAGGCCTGCGAGCGATACAAGCTCTCCCCCATTCCCTACTTTTGGTTTGATATGGAAAAGGTTTGCAAACGTGCAAACAAGAATCGCGGAGCGCACGGTCTTGCGGGATGCGTGACGGCTTGGTGCGGACAAGCGCCTGAAAATCAACACCGTAGCGACGGAGATGCTTTGGCGACCATGCACCTGATGCGCGCCATTTGCCGCGACGCGCACATCGATGCCGAAATGCTGATAACCGCTTACCCCGAATGCGCAGGTGACACGATCGCTCCGCAAAATCAGCAAAAAAAGCCGAGAAACGCGCACAGGGGTGGCAAAAACGGCAGCAAGAGACGGCACCACAGACCGCGCAAAAAGGCAAGCACACAAGCCAAAACAAATGCGGAAGGAGAAAGCAAATGAAGTATTTGATTGTTGTAGATATGCAAAACGATTTTATTGACGGCGCTCTCGGAACTGCCGAGGCGGTGGCAATTTTGCCCTACGTCAA
>JAZORZ010000061.1:0-22193 GCA_045656885.1 Eubacteriales bacterium | reverse complement strand
ATTCGGAAAGAATATTGCCCTCATTGGAAATGCCGGGAAGCCCCGTTCCCACAACGATAGCGCCGATGAGGTGCCGTCCGGGCAGGTCGACGCCCTCGGAAAAAGAGCCGCCAAGCACGCAAAAGCCGATGCGCAGATTTGAATCCTCCTTGAAAGCTTCCAAAAACTGTTCTCGCTCAGGAGCCGTCATTCCCCTCTTTTGCACCACGGTTGTAACCTTGGGATATTTTTTGGAAAACAGCTCTTGCACGTGATTCATATAGTCGTAGGACGGAAAATACACAATATAATTGCCGGGCTTTGCGGATGCCGTGGCGGCAATAACGTCCACGAGCTTTTTGTAAGAACGCGGACGGTCCTCTAGCTTGGTGCTAATGGTATTAACAGTACAGAGCGCAAAGTTTTCGGGATCGAAGGGGGACTTTAGATGCAGAATGGTAGAGTGCTTGGAAGAGCCACCCTTGCCACCGCCAAGCACGTCGGCATAGTAGGACATGGGCACCATGGTTGCCGAGAAGAATACGCAACCGTGCAGTTTTTTCAAACGCTCATCGAGAGCTTGCGAGGGGTCAAGGCAAATCAGGCGAACGGTAATCTCCTCGCCCTCTACCTCAACAAACGTAACGTGCGTTTTATCGTAAATTTCGGCAATTGTTTCTACGCGGCGGAGAGCACCCGAAAGTGTCCATACCTCGCTCTCGCCAATCTCGCCGCGGTGGGTTCGCATCCACGCATCAAGTATGGGGCGCAATTTTCTTACCGAGGAATGGAAGGATTCCATTGCTCCGTGGTTGAGGTCATATCCGCGCTCCACGCCTTCACTGTCGGTTTGGAGCGTGTCTCGGCAGAGGGTTCGATAACTTTGCATCAGCCCCAAGAGGTTGCAAAGATGATCGCGCAGACCGCTCTCGGGCGGTAAAACCTCAAGCGCGGGATATAGGTCGCTGCATTTGAGAGAGGCCGAGAACATTGTGCGTGCGCGGTCGGGCAGGTTGTGCGCCTCGTCGACCAGCACCGCATATTTGCCTGCGGGCACGTCCTCGCCAAAGTAGCGTTGCAGGTGCACTTGGGGGTCGAAAACATAGTTATAGTCGCAAATAATGATGTCGCAGAACTCCGAAAGCTCGAGCTGCAACTCATAGGGACAAACGTTATATTTGGCGGCGATCTCTTCAACCACCGCGCGGCTATATCCGCTTTGTCGCTTCAAAATTTCGCAAATGGCAAGGGGTGCGCGCTCGTAAAAATCGCGTGCGCGAGGACAATCCACGGGATTACAATGGCGCGAAATGCCTGCCGCATCCTCCTTGGCTTCTTTGTTGACGCAGACCTGCTCGCGTGCCGTGAGCACCACGGTACGGTGGCGCGAGCCCGCCTCGAACAGTTGTGCAGATGCATGATACGCCTCGCGGCGCGTTGCCGCCTTGGCGGTGAGGTAAAAGACCTTTTCGCACTTCCCTTCACCGAGAGCTCGCAAGGCGGGATAGAGCGTGGAGACGGTTTTGCCGATTCCCGTAGGGGCATCGACAAACAGTCGCTTGCCTGTTTTGATGGCACGGTAACAGGCGCGAATGAGGTCATCCTGCCCCGCTCTGACAGAAGAAAACGGAAATCTTCCGCCTGCAATGGCAGGCAGCAATACCGTTTGGCGTTCTTCCAAAATTCTTGCGCGGTATTCCACGTGGGAAAGCAGATCGGCATAAAATTCTGCCAATTCGTCGGCGGTGTGTTCTTCTTCGATGTATCGGATTTCGCCATCGTCTACACGGTAGTAGGTCAGGCGAATTTGAATGCTTTGTAACTCTTTTGCGCGGCACAAAAAGTGCGCGTAGCACTTGACCTGCGCGAAGTGTATCGGTGCGGGCGGCATAGAAAAAGCAAATCCGCTCACGGTCTTGATCTCGTCAACGATATAAGGTTCCCCCGCTATCACGCCGTCAGCACGTCCCTCGACCTCGAAAGTGAGACCGTGGAATTGCTCGGTGTGCGTCATAGTCACCTCGGCTTGATACCCCGCTCCTGCCGCGGCTTGCAGCTTTCGGTGTATCTTTGCTCCCAAAACCGCGCGCAAAAAAGAAGGCCTGCCGCCACCCGTGCCCGGTCGCAGATCCAAATCTCCGCCCGCGTACGCCATTTCACACAGCTCGCGCACCGACATCGTCACGCACGCGCGTTCAATATCATATTTCATTGGCAGGTCCCCTTTCGTAAGAGTTTTTTGTGGGGAAAACCTCTTGAAAGAAGTTTTCCCCACACCCCTTTCAAGAACTTTCGCACAAAAGTTATCGAAATAAATTCGTTAGTTTGTTAATAGACAGTCGGCGCAAGCGAACCGCTTGCTTTTGCTGTCGCTAACGATCAGGTAGCGAAGCGGCGGGGCGGCAATGAAAAACACCACAGTGTGGTGTTTGAACCGCACCGTGACCGAGCCGCAGCGAGACCCACCAAGACCCTGCTCGTTAAGAGAGTTCATTTGCGGTGGTTCGGGAGCATCCAAGAAAACTTCGCTTCGCTCCGTGGCAAATTTGCTTCGCAAAATTGCCACTCCCCTACCGGTTGATTGTTTGTTCACGAAAATTCCTTTGTTTGCGGTCGACTCGTGAATCGACCGTTTTTACAAATGATTATCGCTCGTTTGCGGGATGTCGTGGGCACCATCCCCTACACGATTATGATTCAAACACCCGTTCGATGTTTTCGTACTCTTTATAGTGTTCTTCTAAATATGCCTTGAAAATTTCGTATTTGTCGCCATCCTTCTTGTGTGAAAGATTATTCGTTGAAATACGGCTTATTTCTTGATCATATTGCATACCCGAGATAAGAAAATGATGCTTTATTTTCTTTTCGTTTTTAACGAAACCACTCGAAGTGATACTCACCTGATATTGAGAAATGCCGTCAGTTCCGCTTGCGATATTAACCGTTTCAAAATATGAAGAGAGTTTCATTCTTTGGCTATACGAGTTATTTTGATTGCCCGAAAAAGAAAAATCTTGATTGTCCCAACTTTGGAGAACTGCATCTAAATCGATTGCCTTGCCGTAGGTGGTGGCAATAATGCGATACATATCAAAGAAATTGAGCAGTTCTATTGTCCATCGTTGCTCCGAAAAATCGGCAAGAACACGCAAAAAGCTTTCGGCAGCTTCGCGCGGATCTTTGCAAATTTGTTCTTTTGGAATGGTGAAATATCTGCAAGTGTTGCTCTCGGGTTCTTTGATTTTAGGAACATCTATTTTTTCGGTACTGTAATTTGACTTATAAAAATCGTTGAGCACCTTTTCAAAGTCATATTTTTCGTCAAGCTCATAATACGCTTTATCAAGGCGTTCTGCTTCGGCAATTATAGCTTGCTCAACGTCATTTTCAAAAATAACGAGATCAATATGATCAAAACAGTCACACACTTTGGCAAAAAACGGTGTAAATGCAAAATGGTTCAAATGCTCTCCGCATTGGCGCAAATAGGGATAGGTCTGCTTGCTTGAGTTTGCAAAATATTGCATCAAGCCACCGTTATCAACCTCGTTTGCAAACGTGCTCAAAATATAGTAAACCATTACGTTTTGCGGAAGTGTTTCCAACTTTTGTGTTCTTTCCAACTCCAACAAGTAATTAAAAAGGTGTTCGTTTGCAAAAATGGCATCGGGGCGTTTAGGAAGTTTGATTAGCATAAAATTACTACCTTCTTATTTTTTGATCAGTTATAACCCAAATAAAACGGACCGCCGAGGACGTCGGTCCGCATTATTCGCTAAACACCCCTCTTAGGGGATAGGGTCTCGGTGGCCCCTAGCCGCTCGCGGTAGCAAGAGCGAGGTTTACCTCGCGCCGCCTGTCCGTTAGTGAGTTAAAAATTACATTCTTGTATTTTTGTTAGAGAGTTTTGAGGGGGCGTGGGGGAACTTTTGCAAAAGTTCCCCCGCAATCCGCGTCCTCCTATTTCGCCTCGTACCAACTATTCCCTATATGAATATCCACGTCGAGGGGGACGGAATAGGCAACGGCGTTTTCCATTTCATATTTGAGGATCTCGCGAGCACGGTCGGCAACCGAGCGATGCGCTTCGATGAGGAGCTCATCGTGCACTTGCAGGATAAGTCGGGCATCGATGCCCTCTTCTTTGAGGCGGTTGTGAACGCGCACCATTGCGAGCTTGATAATATCGGCGGCAGTGCCCTGAATGGGGCTGTTCATTGCCACGCGCTCACCAAACTTGCGTTGCATGCCGTTGCTTGCCTTAAGCTCGGGAATGTAACGGCGGCGGCCGAAAAGTGTGGTCACATAAGCATCTTCGTATGCTTGTTTGATGGTCTCCTTGAGGTAAGCATCAATGCCGGGGTAGCCGGCAAGGTATTGGTCGATATAGTCCTGCGCCTCGGCACGGGAAACACCGATATCATCCGAAAGAGAGAACGCGCCAATGCCATACATAATGCCAAAGTTGACCGCTTTTGCTCTCTTACGGAGCTCGGACGTGACCGCAGATTCGGGCACTCCAAACACGGTTGCGGCGGTGGACGTATGAACGTCAACGCCCTCGCGGAAGGCACGGATCATGTTGGCATCGTTAGAAATATGCGCTAGAAGTCGCAACTCTATTTGCGAGTAGTCGGCATCAATGATGACGTAATCAGCGTTTTCGGGCAGGAAAAAGCGGCGCAGCTCCCTGCCAAGCTCGGTTCGCACGGGAATGTTTTGCAGGTTGGGCTCGGTAGAAGAAAGCCGTCCCGTAGCCGTGCCCGTTTGCTTGAAATGCGTGTGCACGCGCCCGTTTTCGTCGGCTACCTTTAAGAGACCTTCCACATAGGTGCTGCGGAGCTTGGTTACTTGACGGTAGTCGAGAATATCCTGCACGATGGGATGCGCGGGGCGGAGCTTTTCGAGAATTTCGGCATTTGTCGAATATCCCGTTTTGGTCTTTTTGGCGTGCGGCAAACCGAGAACATCAAAAAGAATTTCGCCAAGCTGCTTGGGAGAATTGATATTAAATTCCTGACCTGCGTGGAAATAAATCTGCGCTTCGAGTGCCTCGGCAACCGCGGTGAGCTGCTCGCCGTACTTGGAAATGCCCTCGCGGTCAATGCGGAAGCCCGCCATCTCCATATCGGCAAGAACAAGTGCAAGCGGCATTTCAAGATCTGTAAGAAGTGCGGCTTGTCCGCTTTCTTCTACCGCGTTTTTGATAAGCGGATAAAGGCGTGCAATATACGCGGCGGTGGGAACATCGGGCGACATGACCTCACCGAGGTAATCGGAAATAAGCCCCGAAAGATCAAAATTGCTCTTGGACGAGTTGGCAAGGTATGCACCAAGCATCAAATCGTAAACGCGGCATTCGCGCAAGAATGCAAGCGCGGCATTTTTATAAAGCAATTTGGAATCGTAGCAAACTACGGTTTTGCCAGCAAGGCGAGAGGAGAGTTCCCTACCTTCGCACTCCCAAACGGAAGCTCCGTCGGAGAGGGTAATTTTTTCGTCCTTGTAATCAAGTGCAACAATATCTAAATTGGCAACCTTTTGGCAATCCATCGGGGCTACCTCTACGGGAGCGGCGGCAGCACTCTCATTGGGGGCGGGCTCGGCATCAAGGCCAAAACGCTTGATGAAAACAGAAAACTCAAGCTTGATGAGCAGGCGGCGCAGTTCGTCGCGCTTGAAGCCCTCGCTTGCAAGCGACTCCAAGGATTCCTCAAGCGGCACGGTTTGGCAAATGCGTGCAAGCGTTTGAGAAAGATATGCGCTCTCTTTACCATTTTCCAATTTTGTTTTCACCGATGGCGTGAGCTTTGCCTCGGGCAGATGCTCATAGATGCCGTCGAGAGAACCAAACTCCGAGATGAGCTTGATGGCGGTCTTTTCGCCGATGCCGGGCACGCCGGGAATGTTATCCGAGCTATCCCCCATCAGTGCCTTGACGTCCACAAAGGTAGAGGACGGAACGGTATATTTTTCGAGGAATTTTGCCTCGTCCATATCAATGGTGTCGTTGTTGGTGGCAAGCAAAACGTGCACGTTGGGCGAAATGAGCTGCAGTGCATCGCGATCTCCCGTCATCAGGTATGCTTCGCAATCAGATTCGGTGCTCAAACGTGCAAGCGTGCCGAGAATATCGTCTGCCTCATAGCCCTCCATTTCAAGCACGTGGTAGCCAAGAGCTGTGAGCACCTCTTTTGCCACGGGGAATTGTGCCAAAAGCTCATCGGGCGTGGCGTGTCTGCCTGCCTTATAAGCATCATACATCTTGTGGCGGAAAGTGGGCGCTTTGAGGTCAAAGGCAACGGCACAGTAATCGGGCGCGATTGCCTCTGCTTGGCGTGTGATCATATTGATCATGCCATAGAGCGCATTGGTGGGAAAGCCGTCCTTGGTCGTCAAGGGACGAATGCCGTAGAACGCGCGATTGAGAATGCTATTGCCGTCGATTGCGAGTAATTTCTTTTTGTTCATTTTGCCTCCAAAGACACTTTGTGTCTTTATTTTATATCTTCCCCTTTATTGTACCACATTTGCGAGGTGTTGTCAAGGAAAAGAAAGGAGAAAGCGGGGCGCCGAGGACGTCGCCCCCTACAAATGTTGTTTGCCTTGTGGAAGTTTAATACACATATCATTTTGATAAGTGGTAAAATGCCGAAAAGCCGAGGGGGAAAGATTCCTCGTGGGGGGCGACGTCCTCGACGCCCCGAAAAAACAAACGATTATTTGCAAACAAAAAACGGGCGACCATTGGTCGCCCCTGCGTTAAAGCAAAAAATATTTCGTAGGGACGATTCACTCTTCGCCCGTTTGACAAGTAAACAATATCGTTCAATCATCACATTGTTTATTGACCGTCTAATATTTCTTGCTGTCTCTTTTTACTAAAGCTTTTGAGAATGAGATTATACGATTTATCGGCCATTTCCTTCATCAACTCGTCAGAAACTTTTCCATCCGGATTGATAGAGTTCCAATGGATTTTGTTCATATAAAAGCCCGGAATGATATCCTCGTATTGTTGCCTTAAAAATTCGCCTTCAAGCGGATCCAGCTTGAGGGTTATGTAATAGGGCTTGTCTTTGTCATCAAGACATACAGCAAGGAACATTTTGCCACCGATCATATAGCGAACCCAGTTCCAATTTTCGGTGTTTTTTGTCACGCCCGGTTTTTTCATCAAGTACTCATCAAGCCACGTGTATCGCATATATGTCTCCCCTTTTTTGTATTAAAGTTTTCTCAAATTGTCGATTCTTTCGGAGTTTTCGGATGCTGCCCATTGTTTGAGTGTGTCGCAAGGGAATTGAGGACATTTTCCGCAATGCTCTTGATTTTTTTCGGCATTGCATTTATAGAGGTCACACTCGCCCCAAAATACTTTTCCCTCAATCGTTTTACAACCTTTGCAATTTTGTTCCGTTTTGAATTTGCAGGAATCGCAATCAATTCCACAAATCGAGTAGTTTGCCATATTAACTTTCCTCCTTGAAATAAAAAGTGCGCCAACCGAAGCCAACGCACCGAAAAACGCTCAGCCCCAATTGTCGCTAAACAAAATTCATTTCCCATAAAGAATACGGAAAAACAGGCATAAGCATTTTTACCGAAAATAAAAACACGTATCCCTTTGGGAGATTATTGAATTTTGTTTGGCTCCTTCATTATATCACAGAAATGGGGGGTTGTAAATAGATTTTCAAAATAAAATTTGGATAGTCCATCAATCGCCCATTTTGTTATAAGTAGTTATTTTATTCTAAACAACTTTCTTAGCGAGCAGGGTCTCGGCGGTGCCTGAGAGCTCGCGAGAGCAAAAGCGAGGGTTTCCTCGCGTCGACTGTCTATCTGTGCAGTGACAAATCATATTCGGAATACATTTATGCAAAAGTTTTGAGGGGGTGTGGGGGAACTTTTCCAAAAGTTCCCCCACAAGAAATCTCCTTTTATCTATTTTTTCAAAAGCAGCCCGGCAGAAAGGAGTGCACGGTTCCACAAGCGATAGGCGGTGCGGCGGGAAAGCCCCATCAGTCCTGCGGCTCGCTCCACGCTCTCGCCCTTGACGTAGCGGTAATAGAGGAGCATCTTTTCCCTACCGTTTTTCATTTTGCCCAAAAAGGCGGCAATCTCATAAATGCGTGCTTTCCAATATGCCTCGTCGCCCGCAAGAATGTCCTCGCAGTCGCACAACTCGTCAAATTTTGCGGCGCGTTTCCTCTCGTATTTTCGCAGCTTGAGCATATCCAGACACAGCTGGTATCCACATAAATAATTGCGTGCTACCTCCCGTATTCTCATTTCTTCCTCTTGTGTCATTGAATCACTCCTTTCTGTTTCGCAATTCCGTATTATATTGTCGATTTTTTTAGGATTTTCAAATTTTTTGTCGAATTTTATCGATTTCTATTGACAAATCTTCGGAAATCCGTTATAATGTTGGTAGTACACACATTATATCGGAAAACCGAAGTATTGTCAAGGGGTATTTCGTATTTTCTTGATATTCTATGCTTTACACAAAACAATCGAGAACAAATTGTATAATTTTGCCAAATCAAGGAGAAAAAGGAATGGAATACTCGATTTTTGAACGTCTCCTACACGAAAAGGGCACAACGGTTTATCAGGTCTCAAAGGCGACGCGCATTGCCGCCTCGACCTTTACCGATTGGAAGAACGGCCGCTCCACCCCAAAGGTGGATAAGCTTGCCCGCATTGCCGAATATTTTTCCATCACGCTCGACGAGCTGATGGGCACCTCCAGCGGTACGCGCGACACCGAGTCGGCTTACCGCCATTTGCGCGCGCGCAAGATGGTTCCCGTTATTGGCGTTATTCGCGCAGGTCGCCCTATCGTTACCGACGAAACAATGCTTGGTCACGAGTTTGCCGACGTTGACGACGTGGAAGAATATTTCTATTTGGAGGTTTGCGGCGACAGTATGAAGAACTGCGGCATTGTGGACGGCACTTATGTTCTCTTTCACAAGCAACAGTACGCCGAGAACGGTGACATTGTTGCCTGCTTGGTAGACGGTGAAAGTGCAACGGTCAAGCGTTTTTCCAAGGAGAACCGCCGTATTTTGCTCTCCCCCGAAAATGAGGACTACTCCCCCATTCATCTCTCGCCCGAGGATTTTGAAATTGGCAGAGCGCGCATTCTCGGCGTTGCGATAGAAGCCAAAACCAAATTTTAACCCCACAAAGGAAGTATCATTTTATGATTGCAATCAGCACAAACGATCTTTCCTTTTCGGTGGGAACGACCGTTATATTAGATAAGGTAACCTTTTCTCTTGAGGAAAACGACAAGCTCGGCATCATTGGTGTTAACGGCTGTGGCAAGTCTACTCTCCTGCGACTTCTGACGGGTGCTACCGAGCCGACCTCGGGTGAGGTTTATCTCTCGCGCGGCAAAACGATGGGAATTTTGACACAGGATGGCGCGTTTGACTGTGAAAATGAGGAACAAACCGTCATTGAGCGCATGTACCGCTCCTTCCCACGGCTCCTTGAAATGGAAGAACGCCTTGCCATCCTTGAAAAATCCCTTGCGGGCGGCGACGAGCGCACCATTCACGAATACACCGATCTCAACGAAAAATTTGTAGAAGAAGGCGGCTTGGAATTTCGCTCCAGATGTGCATCGATCCTCTCCCGCCTCGGCTTTGATAAGCTTGCGGCACAGCAACCTGTCTCTACCCTGTCCGGCGGTCAGCGCACGCGCCTCGCTCTTGCCGTAGAGCTTGCACGCGAGCCCGATATTCTCCTGCTCGACGAGCCGACCAACCACCTCGATATTGAAACGCTTGCTTGGCTGGAGAGCTTTCTTTGCTCCTATCCCAAATGCGTGATGATCGTATCGCACGACCGTTACTTTTTGGATAAGGTTACAAATAAGACACTCTCTATTGAGCACCACCGCGCCAAGCTTTATCGAGGCAACTACACCAAGAGTATGGAGCAACGCCGCATCGACCGCGAAATTGCCGAAAAGCATTGGAAGAACCAACAAAAAGAAATCGCCCGTCAGGAAGCATACATTGCACAGCAACGCGCCTGGAACCGCGAGCGCAACATCATTGCCGCCGAAAGCCGACAGAAGCTGCTTGACAAGATGGAACGCATCGAGCGTCCTCAAAACGATCCCCGTGCCATTCGCATGCGCTTTGATGAGGCAAGCACCTCGGGCAACGACGTGCTTGAAGCACGTGGTCTTTCAATGGCGTTTGGTGAAAGACGGCTCTTTGACGATATTTCTTTTCTTATTAAAAGAAGTGAGCGCGTGCTCATCATCGGCCCCAACGGCTGTGGCAAATCCACGCTCATCAAAATCATTTTGCACAAGCTTGCTCCCACGGCGGGGTCTTTGACCGAGGGCTACAACGTGCACGTTGGCTACTACGATCAGGAAAACCAAAACCTGAGCCCTGAGAACACCGTGCTTGACGAGCTTTGGAACGCCTACCCCACAAAAACCGAAACTGATATTCGCAATACGCTCGGGCTCTTCCGCTTTACGGGCGAGGACGTTTTCAAAACCGTGAGCGTTCTTTCAGGCGGTGAGCGAGCACGCCTGACGCTCTCCAAGCTGATGCTCTCGCAAATGAACCTTTTGGTGCTTGACGAGCCCACCAACCACCTTGACATCGATTCGCGCGAGGCACTTGAATCGGCTCTTGAACAGTTTGAGGGCACCATTGTGACCGTCTCTCACGACCGTTACCTGATTGAAAAGCTGGCAACGCGCATTTTGCAGCTCAAGCCGGGGCACGCCTTTGCAGGTGACCTTTTGGACTATCGCGTAGACCACGCAGGTCAGGCATTTAGCGAGTTTGAATCCTACAAAAACGCGCGTGTTGCCGAGTTTGAGGAAAGCAACAGCACTTTGACAACGCTCAGCACACCAAACTCACAAAAGGAACAGTATCTTAAAAACAAACAAGCAACTGCCGATGCACGCAAGCGTAAAAACTACCTTGACAAGCTTCGCCGTGAGTGCGAGCAGATTGAAGGTGAGCTTGCCGCCATTGAGGAAGAGCTCTTCGGCCCTGCCGCCGCCGACTACGTGCGCGCCGCCGAGCTGGACGAAAAGAAAAACGCTCTTGAGGAACGCCTGATGGAAATTTATGAAGAATTGGAGGCCTCGGAATGAAACGAAAAAAGAATAAAAATGCAGGATTGATTGCAAAATTCCTCCCCTACTACAAGCCCTATGGCGGCATTATGGCATTTGACCTCTTTTGTGCGGCGCTGACCACTATTTGCGAGCTGGTACTCCCCATGGTGGTGCGTACCATTACCGATGCAGCATCCGGTGAGGATCTTTCAGCTCTCACCCCAACCCTCATTTTTGGCATTGGCGGTATGTATATCCTGCTTCGCATTATCGACACCGCCGCTAACTATTTTATGACTTCTATCGGTCATATTATGGGTACTAAGATCGAGACCGATATGCGCCGCGACCTCTTCTCTCATTTGCAAAAGCTTTCCTTCTCTTATTACGATAACACCAAGGTAGGCACGCTGATGTCGCGTATTACGACCGACCTGTTTGACGTGACCGAGTTTGCACACCACTGCCCCGAGGAGTTCTTTATTGCGGGCGTTAAGATCATTGGTGCGTTCATTCTTCTGTGCACCATCAACGTCCCTCTCACACTGATTATTTTCTCCGTTATTCCGCTCATTCTCGCACTCTCCATCTTTTTCCGTCGCCGTATGCGCGCAAACTTCCGCGAGTCGCGCAAGCAGATCGGTGAGCTCAACTCGCAAATTGAGGATAGTCTCTTGGGCGTTCGCGTTACACGCTCCTTTGCGCGTGAGGACGAGGAGAAGAGAAAGTTTGGCAACGGTAACCACGATTATTTGCGCATTAAGAGCGAGCGTTACCGAATTATGGGCGCGTTCCATTCCTCTACCCGTCTGTTTGACGGTCTGATGTACATTATCGTGGTGATCGCAGGTGCGCTCTTTATGATGGGTATTGGTAATTTGCCCACCATCACACCCCCCGATTACATCGCCTATTTGATGTTTGTTTCTACACTCCTGACTTCCATTCGCCGCATTGTGGAGTTCTCCGAGCAGTTCCAGCAAGGTATTTCGGGCATTGAAAGATTCCAAGAAATTATGGAGACCGAGCCCGAAATTCAAGATGCCCCCAATGCTACTACCCTCTCTGACGTAAAGGGGCGCGTGGAATTTTGCGATGTTTCCTTCCGTTATGAGACCGAGACCAAGAACGTGCTGACACACCTTGACCTGACGGTAGAGCCGGGAGAAAACATTGCACTCGTTGGCCCTTCGGGCGGCGGCAAGACCACGCTCTGCTCGCTTATCCCTCGCTTTTATGAGGTATCCTCTGGCAAAATTTTGATAGACGGCAAGGACATTCGTGAGGTAACGATGCACTCCCTGCGTAACTGCATCGGTGTGGTTGCTCAAGATGTTTACCTCTTTTCGGGTAGCGTGCGCGAGAATATTGCCTACGGCAAGGTGGACGCCACCGACGAGGAGATTGAAGCTGCCGCACGTCTTGCGGGCGCGCACGAGTTTATCATCGCTCTCCCCGACGGCTACAACACCTACGTTGGTGAGCGCGGCGTCAAGCTCTCGGGCGGACAAAAGCAACGCATTTCCATTGCCCGTCTGTTTCTCAAAAATCCCCCGATCCTCATTCTCGATGAAGCAACAAGTGCTCTTGACAACGAAAGCGAGCGACTTGTGCAAAAGTCGCTTGAAAAGCTTGCTGAGGGTCGCACGACCTTTACCATTGCACACCGTCTGACCACCATTCGCAATGCCGACCGCATTCTGGTACTGACCGAAAACGGCATTGAAGAATCCGGAACACATCAAGCATTGATGGAAAAAGGCGGCATTTACAGTGAGCTGTATGCGCTCTATTCCACACTATAATACAAAGTAACAGTTCCAATAGGCCTCCCTCCGGGAGGGAGGTGGCAGCCGAAGGCTGACGGAAGGAGCCCGCGTAACGATAAAATCACACTCTGCTCAAGCACACCTGATGATTTTGTGCACGGAACGCTCCTTCAGTCACGACAAGTCGTGACAGCTCCCTCTCGGAGGGAGCCCGACAAAATTTCGCTGACAGACCTCAATTTATAACAAATGTTATCTTTGGAACAAAGATAGCAGAAAGGACATCTTTTATGTATGACGTTGCCATTATTGGCGGTGGCGTTGTGGGCGGTATGATCGCGCGCACCCTCGCCTCTTATCAGTTAAATATCTGCATTCTTGAAAAAGCACATGACGTTGCAACGGGTGCAAGTGCGGCAAACTCTGCCATTGTGCATGCGGGCTACGATGCAAAAGAAGGATCCCTCAAGGCAAAGCTCAACGTGCGCGGCTCGCAGCTGATGCCCGCGGTTTGCGAGGAGCTTGGCGTAAAATACAAAAACAACGGTTCTCTCGTTATTGGATTTAATGAAGAAGATCGCGTAGCACTCGAGGCACTCCTCGTGCGCGGCAACAAGAACGGCGTTCAGGGACTTTGCATTCTTGAAAAAGAGGAGCTCCACGCGCTGGAACCCAATCTCTCTCCCGATGTTCTTTGTGCCCTTCACGCGCCCACGGGTGCTATCGTTTGCCCGTATGAGCTTACCATTGCATCTATCGGTAACGCGATGGACAACGGTGCCGACCTCAAGCTTGATTTTGCCGTAAGCAATATCAATGACCTTGGCACACATTATGAAATCTCCTCTGCCGACGAAACCGTTTCGGCTCGCTACGTCATCAATGCAGCAGGCGTTTTCGCCGATGAAATTGCAAAAATGGTAGGAGACGACAGCTTCTCTATTCATCCGCGCCGCGGCGAATACGTGCTCCTCGATAAGGAGTGCGGTAAAATTGTTTCGCACACCATCTTCCGCACCCCCGGCAAAATGGGCAAGGGCATTCTCGTCTCCCCCACCGTTGACGGCAACCTCATTACCGGCCCTACGGGCGTTGATATTGACGATAAGTGCGATAAATCCACTACCGCCGAAGGTCTTTCCTTTGTTATGCAACAAAGCAACGAGAACACCACGGGCATTCCCTTTGGCAAGAGCATTACATCCTTCTGCGGATTGCGCGCGGTCGGCTCTACGGGCGACTTTATCATCAACAATCCTCTGCCCCACTTTGTTAACGTAGCAGGCATCGAATCCCCCGGCCTTTCTTCCGCTCCCGCAATTGCCGAAATGGTGGTTGAGCTGCTCGACAAGGCAGGTCTTACACTCGAAAAGAAAGCCGACTTTAATCCCATCCGTCCCGCAACCCATGCGTTCCGCGAGGGCACGATAGAAGAAAAGAACGCTATGATTGCAAAGGATCCCACCTACGGTCACATCATTTGCCGTTGCGAGGGTGTCAGCGAGGGTGAGATCTTGGCGGCAATCCGTCAAAATCCCCGTCCGCGTGACCTCGACGGCGTCAAGCGTCGCACACGCGCGCAAATGGGACGTTGCCAAGGCGGCTTCTGCTCCCCTTATATCGTTGAACTTTTGGCACAGGAAATGAATATCCCCTACGAGGAAGTGACCAAGTGCGGCGGTAAGTCGCGCATCAACGTAGAAAAAACAAAAGGAGGTGCCCTGCAATGAGAGAGATCGATCTTGTGATTATTGGCGGCGGTCCTGCCGGTATGAGTGCAGCTCTGGCGGCGCACGAGGCAGGCATTCGTGATCTGCTCATTCTTGAACGCGACGAAAAGCTTGGCGGTATTCTGCAGCAATGCATTCACAACGGATTTGGTCTGCACCGCTTTGGCGAGGAGCTGACAGGCCCCGAATACGCTTGGCGTTACGAAAAAGAAGTGCTTGCCAAAAATATCCCCTATATGCTTGGCACAATGGTGCTTGACATCACCCCCGACCGCGTGGTAACTGCCACAAGCTCCAAGAGCGGTGTGTTCCAGCTCAAGGCAAAGGCGATTGTTCTTGCTATGGGCTGCCGTGAGCGTTCCCGTGGGGCTCTCAACATTGCAGGCACTCGCCCTGCAGGCATTTACAGTGCAGGAACTGCGCAAAAGTACGTAAACCTCAAGGGCTATCTCCCTGGAAAAGAGGTCGTTATTCTCGGCTCGGGTGACATTGGCCTCATCATGGCGCGCCGTATGACGCTTGAGGGTGCAAAGGTGCACGCTGTTTGCGAGCTGATGCCCTACTCGGGTGGTCTTGCAAGAAACATTGAACAATGCCTTAACGATTTTAACATTCCCTTAAAGCTCAGCCACACCGTAGTTGAAATTCACGGTCGCGAGCGCCTTGAGGGCGTTACCATCGCAAAGGTTGACGAGCGTCGCCGTCCCATTGCCAAAACACGTGAGTATATTCCTTGCGATACCCTGCTCCTCTCCGTTGGTCTCATTCCCGAAAACGAGCTTTCCAAAACCGCTGACGTTGCCCTTGACCGCGTAACGAACGGTGCCGTTGTCGACCAAGACAGACAAACCGCCACCGAGGGCATCTTTGCTTGCGGCAACGTGCTCCATGTACACGACCTCGTTGACTTCGTTTCCGAAGAGGCAGAGGCTGCAGGAAAGAGCGCGGCGGCGTATATCCTTGGCAAGAGTGAGAAGAAAATCAATATTCCCCTCTCTACCGACGGCCGTGTGCGCTACACTGTTCCGCAGGTCATCACCGCCGAAAAGGACGTGACCGCTTACTTCCGCGTAGCCGACGTTTACCGCAACGTTACCTTGAAGGTTCTTGACGGTGAGCGCGTTGTTGCGCAAAAGAAAAAGAGCCGTATGGCTCCGGGTGAGATGGAAAGCATCACACTCAAGGCATCTGCCTTTGCAGATGCAAAAGAGCTCAAATTTGTTTTGGAGGTGCGCTGATATGAAAAGAGAGCTTACCTGTATCGTTTGCCCCATCGGTTGTCAATTGCGTGTTACACTTGAGGACGGCATTGTTACCGAGGTCACGGGCAACACCTGCCCCCGCGGCAAGCAATATGCCATTGACGAGTGCACCAACCCCGTGCGCACCATCACCACCACCGCTCGCACAACAGATGGCGGTGTCATTCCCGTAAAAACAGACAAACCCATTCCAAAGGATCTGATGTTTTCATGCATGCAAGAAATCAACAAAGCAACCGTCACTCTCCCCGCTCACATCGGTGACGTTGTAATCGAAAATTTGTTGGGAACAAATGCTAACGTAGTTGTAACTGCAAATATGGAATAAAAAATGAAGGAAGTCGTCCCAAAGTACGACTTCCTTTTTTATTTGTCAGTTTTTTCTCCAACTGCCGGGGGCAAAGAACAAGAGAAGTGGGAAAATTTCAAGTCTGCCTGCAAGCATATCAAACGTGAGAACAAGTTTGGAAAGAACACTGTAATTTCCAAAATTCATCATAGGTCCTACCGCTTCAAAGCCGGGACCAATGTTGTTAAAGCACGCCAGAACAGCAGAGAAATTTGTTCCGATAGAAAAGCCGTCAAAGCAGATAACCACAAAGCTTAAAAACAGAATGAGCACGTATGCCGAGAGATAACCGTTTACACCCGACATAACTTTTTCGTCAACCGCCTTGCCGTTAACGCGCACGACCTCAACACGGTTGGGGTGAACCATCTGCTTGATGTTGCGGCGCAAGCCCTTGAACAAAAGCAGAACGCGCGCGCACTTCATACCGCCGCAGGTACTGCCCGCGCAAGCACCCGTAATCATCAAAACGGTCAAAATTCCCTTTGAGAAGGTAGGCCACAGATCAAAATCGACGGTTGAATATCCCGTAGTGGAGATAATACTTGCTACTTGGAATGCCGCGTGGCGAAGCCCCTCACCGAGCGTGCTGTACATATCTGCAATATTCCATGTGATCAGTGCGATACTGATGGCGACAATGCAGAAATACAGTCGCAGCTCTTCATCGCGAATGACCGAGCGGAACTGGCGTAACAAGATTAAATAATAGCAGCTGAAGTTGATACCAAAGAGCAGCATAAATACGGTGGTGACATTTTGAATATAAGGGCTAAAGCTGCCAAGACTGTCTCCCTTAATACCAAAACCACCCGTGCCTGCCGTACCGAACATCGTGCACAGTGCCTCAAACCAATTCATGTCACCAAACATCAAAAAGGCAAAGTTCAGTACACTGAGTGCAATATAGGTGCAATAAAGGTAAAGTGCCGTTTGACGGAGCTTGGGAACAAGCTTGCCCACCTCAGGGCCCGGGCTCTCCGCACGGAAGAGGTGCATGGTAAAGCCCTCGTTCTTTTTTCCGCTCGGAGAAAGTGCCAAAAGGAATACCAAAACGCCCATGCCACCAACCCAGTGGCTGAAGGATCGCCAATAGAGCATGCCGCGGGACAGGGCTTCTACGTCCCCAAGAATCGACGCACCCGTTGTGGTAAAGCCCGAAACGATTTCAAAAAGTGCATCAACGAAGTGAGGGATTTCGCCCGAGATAACAAACGGCAAGGAGCCGACAAGACTCATCAAAATCCAGCTTGCTGCGGTGCAAACAAATCCATCGCGGGCGGTCATGCGGTTGCTGTGGTTGCGTGCAAGAAGCTTTAATATAACATACAGAACCGCGGCAACGCCAATAGAAACCGCAAAACCCAAAACCGCATTCGTTTTTCCGTCATAAATACTTAGGCCAAGCGCGGGCAGCATAAACACCGCCTCTGCCACACAAATGAGGGAGAGAAAGCGGAACATCATTTTATAATTCATAAACCGCTCCTCTTATGCAAAAATATCGTTAAGCTCGAGCACAGTATTTTCGCCGTTGACAACAACAACGACACTGTCTCCTTCTTGGAAGTAATCGTCACCGCCGGGAATGATAATATCATTGCCGCGCGCGATGCACCCCAAGCGAACGTTCTCCTTGAATTTGATCTTCTTGAGGGGTACTTCGCAGTTGAAGGTATCGGGATCGACCAAAAATTCGATTGCCTCTGCCTGTCCGTCCGCAACGTGGTGAACGGCAACGGCGGCGCCGTCGCGGTTCTTCATTGCGCGCACGTAGCGCACGATAGTGTTGCAGCACAGCTTACCGGGAGAGACCACGCTACCGATGGAAAGCTCGTCAATGAAGGCAGAATTATCAAGTCGGCCAAGTCGGGTGACGACCTGCGGTACGCCAAGACTTTCGGCATAGAGAGACACGATAACGTTCTGCTCGTCGGTATCGGTCAGGGAAAGCAGTGCATCGGCTTGTGCCAAGCCCTCTTTTTCAAGGAAGGTCAAGCTGCCTGCATCTCCGTGAACAACGGCGGCACGGGGTAAAAGCTCGCTGAGCTCGAGGCAACGCTCTGCATCACGCTCAAAGATGGTAATGTCAATGGAGCGGCTGTTTTTCAGCTTTTTTGCAAGATAGTAGGACATTGCCCCACCGCCGACCACCATAACGCGACGCGCCTTGTGGGTAACGATGCCAAGACTTTTGAGCATGATGGCAAGATCATCGGGAGCGGCGGTAACAAAGATGCGATCGCCCTCGCGCAAAACGAATTTGCCATCGGGAATGATTGCTTCACCGTCGCGCAAAACAACGCAAACGAGCACTCTTGTGCGCACGATGCTATCCAGGTGAGAGAGTGCCACGTTGCACAGGCGGCTTCCCTCCTCAATTCGCAATTCTGCCAATTCGGCGCGGCCACCCATAAAGGATTCGCGCGTCAAAAAACCGGGATACTTGATCAGTCTTTCCAGCTCGGTTGCGGCATCCTGCTCGGGGTTAAAGGTCAAAGAAATACCAAACGCATCGCGCATGGCGTATGCTTGGTCAAGATATTCGGGGTCACGGATACGTGCGATGGTGTGAATGCGCGGATTGAGACTGCGCGCGGTCATGCAGCAAAGCAGGTTGAGCTCGTCACTGCCCGTGCAGGCGATGAGGAGCTTACTCTTTTTGACGCCTGCGCGTTGAAGTGCCTCCATAGATGCACAGTTACCTTGAATTGCCATAACGTCGTGCAGATTGACACCGCTCTCAAGCACTTGAGGGTTGGAGTCCATCAGCGTCAGGTCATATCCTGCCGCACCAAGCTCACGCGCCAAGGTTTCACCGATGTCGCCGTAACCGCAGATCAAAATTTTCATAGCCAAAATCTCCTTTCCGTAAGGAATGTTATATCAAAGGTGTCGTCTTTTTTAGCGCAGATACTCCACTGCCGAAAGTGCCGCAACCGTACCGTCGGCTACTGCCGTGGTCAGTTGGCGCACCGTTTTGCTGCAAGCATCGCCTGCGGCAAAAATACCGGGGCAAGAGGTTCTGCAAGCGTTGTCGGTGATAAAATAACCGTCCTCGTCGAGGTCAACGATGTCTGAGAACGCCGCGTTTTGCGGAAGCTGTCCGATCGCCTCAAAGAGTGCCGCTACGGGCAAATACTCAATAGCACCCGTGGCTACGTTGCGTAGGGTGAGCGATTGCAGGGCTTCTTCCCCTTGCAATTCCTCAATGACGGTCTCACCGATAAATTCGATATTTTCCTTCGCTTTCATTTGCTCGATAAGGTTGCGCTCTGCGCGCAATTCGCCGCGGCGGTGAATGAGATATACGCGGGAGCAGTACTCCGCGAGCACCAAAGCATCCTGCACGGCAGTGTTGCCACCGCCAACCACCGCAACCTCGCGACGTCGGAAAAACATGCCATCACAGGTGGCGCAGAAGGAAATGCCGCGGCCGATGAGGGTCTCTTCACCGCTCAAGCCAAGCTTGCGGTGCTTGAGTCCCGTGGCAAGAATGACGGCAGAGGCGGTATAATCTTCTCCACTCGTCAAAAGTGAAAAGCCCTCGTCGTTTTTTGCTATTTTGGTAACGGCGGCGTAAACGATCGATACACCGAGCGTCGTAATTTGCTTTGTCAGTCCGTCGGCAAAGGTGTAGCCGTCTACATCGGGGAGTGCGGGATAGTTTTCGATCTTTCGCGTTGGCAGAATTTGTCCTCCAAGCATCTCCCCTTCAAAGAGGACTACGCTTTTGCCTGCACGTGCCGCATAAAGTGCGGCTGTCATGCCGGCGGGGCCGCCGCCGACAATGGCTATATCATATTTCATATCTTTTTTCTCTTTCAAGAATCTTTATTTGACACGCATCGCCTTGATGCGCTCGGCGTTGGGCGTGACCACACACGACCAGTTGGTATGGTAGATCACAAGTCCCGGCTTGCCGCCTGCGGGCTTTTTGACGTTGCGAACGAGTGTGTAATCGACCTCAACGTTCTCGCCGTCCGCGCCCTTGGAATAGAAAGCGGCGATCTCGGCGGCCTCGGTAAAGTTCTCGGCAGGGGGATCGTCACCGTTTGTAAGCATGACCGTGTGTGAGCCGGGCATGCCCTTGACGTGAAACCAAAAATCGTTTTTGCCTGCCACCTTATGGGTGATATATTCGTTTTGCAGATTGTTCTTTCCGCAAAGTACGCGATATCCACCCGAGGTGCGGAACTCGGCAACCGTGGGCGTGGGCATCTTTTTGGCAAGCGCGTAATTCTTCATACGCGATGCGTAGCCCGAGCGGTAAAGCTCCTCGCGGATCTCGGCAAGGTCTGCCGCCGTTTCGGCATGGGTGAGTGCATCAAACACGGTGTCAATGTATTTCAGTTCCGCCTCACCGAGAGCGATCTGCTTGGTCAGCTCCACGCGAGCGGTTTTAGATTTGTTATACTTTTTGTAATAAACCTGCGCGTTTGCCGAGGGAGAGAGACGGTTATTCAAAACCACCGTGCAGGTTCCAAAGGTGCCGTCCTCGCGCCAGTCCTCATAGTCGGTGAGTGTTGCCTCACTCATACCGCGCGAGAGCTGATAAAGATTGCCTGTGATAAGGTCGGCATATTTTTTGTATTCCTCGCCGCGCTCACAGTCGGCAAGCTCGCCGCGCTGCAGCTCGATCTTTTTACGCAAACGTGCATCGGCATTGGTCAGAATTTTGAGAATATCTGCCGCACGCTGACGGATATGGTTTTCTCTGTCGCGCGTGTGGAAGAAATCATCAAGCATTTGCCCTGCACTCTCGTAGGAACGGAGCTCAAAATCGGAACCGTAGTGGCAAAGCTCACAAAAGGCATATTCTACGGGTTTTGTGCCCGAGAGGACCATTGCGGGTGTGTAACTCGACGAGCGGATCATTTCAAAAACGGCAGAAAAGCTCTCCCAAAGCTTATCCACACGGCAAATGCCTACGGGAGAGTCAGTTTCGCCCGTGGTGCGCCAAACAATCTCACGTGCGATCGCCGCCGAGACGCCGAGAAAGGTCGAACCGATCCATTTATCGGCAGGACGTTCGGGAGCGGCTTGTTTCCACGCTTCCCAAAAGCTCTCGCTTGTAACGTCGAGCGGATTGATCTTCTCTTGCGGTGGGGGGAGCTCATAGGTCATGCCCGGCAGGACCTGACGGAGTGCCGAGGTGGAAAAATCAACGGGGTGAAGAACCGCCATGATGCGTTTGTCATCATTTAAGAGCATCAGGTTGCTGTGCTTGCCCATAATCTCGCAAACAAGATAGCGGCGGCAATCAAAGCCCATTTCATCGCGCGTTTCAAATTCGAGTGTTACAACGCGCTCAAAGCCCTCTTGGCGAACGTCCGAGAGCTTTGCGCCCTGCAAATGCTTACGCAAAAGCATGCAAAGCATGGGGGGCGACTGGGGGTTCTCCTTTTGCTCGTTGGTAAAGCCGAAACGGGGATTGGATGAGCCCGCATTGATGAGAAGCCGCTTTCCGCCCTCGAGACTGCGCATTTGCAAAACGATCTCGTCGCGTTCGGGCTGAAATACGCGCTCAATACGCGCACCGAGCGACTTTGCCTTGACCTCGGCAATCATACACGCGAGCATTCCCGCATCAAATGCCATCTTTTATCCCCCTTCCTAAAATTCTTTATAAAATATTATAACATATTATTGCAATTTTTACAAGTAGGTGATATAATAAATTTAGAAAAGCTTGGAAAGGACTGTTTGAAAACTATGAACAGAACCGTAATTGGCATTGACGTAGGCGGCACCAGGAGCAAAATCGTAGGATTTCGCCAAAAAGAAAACGGCGAGCAAGAGCTCATCGCGCCGCAATTCGTGCGTGCGACCGATCCCCTGACCTCGATTTACGGCGCGTTTGGCAAATTCACCGCCGAAAATAATCTTACGCTCGCTGACATCGACCGCATTATGATGACCGGCGCGGGCTCGGTTTACGTAAAGGACGCGATCTACAATCTCCCCTGCTCCCCCGTTCCGGAG
>JAZORZ010000060.1:0-32016 GCA_045656885.1 Eubacteriales bacterium | reverse complement strand
GCTCTTGCGAGAGTGGTCTCGACCTGGCCGTTCTCAAGCAGCAGGGTGACCATACCGCGGAGCATTGCTCTTCTGTGGGCAGTAGGTCTGCCAAGTTTTCTTGTACCGGGCATTGTTTTTCCCTCCTTCTGTTATTTGCCTGTGCTCGTCTGTCTCTTATTCCTCTACCTTTTTGAGGTCGAGGCCGAGAGAGTGGAGCTTCTGTATTACTTCTTCAAGCGACTTCTTTCCGAGGTTTCTGACCTTTATCATGTCTTCCTCGGTCTTATTGGTCAAGTCTTCGACCGTATCGATGCCTGCACGCTTCAGGCAGTTAAAGCTACGTACAGACATGTCAAGTTCCTCAATGGTCATCTCAAGGACTTTCTCCTTGATGGTTTCTTCTCTTTCTACCATGATCTCCTTGTTGCGTGCACCCTCGGAGAGGTCTACGAACAAGTTGAGGTGCTCATTGAGAATCTTGGCACCAAGCGAAATCGCATCCTTTGCGGAGATGGTTCCGTTGGTGAGAATATCCAACGTCAATTTATCGTAGTCCGTTACGTTACCTACACGGGTATTTTCTACGGTGTAGTTTACGTTATAAACGGGCGTGTAAATGGAGTCGGTAAAGATGGTTCCGATAGGAGCGGAAACTGCGTTGCCAAGAATTTGGGTTTGCAGTTGCTTGTTTCTATCCTGAGAAACATAGCCGCGGCCTGCTGCAAAGGTGAGCTCCATGTAGAAGCGTGCGCCGTCTGCAACGGTTGCGATGTGATGCTCGGGATTGAGAATTTCGATATCGGAATCCTGCTTAATATCGCCTGCAACAACGTCCTTTTCACCGGTAACGTCGATCATTACGGTCTTGGGGCCGGTGCAGTGCAGTTTGGCAATAATGCCCTTCACGTTCAAAACGATCTCGGTAACGTCTTCTTTAACGCCTGCAATCGTGGAGAACTCGTGAAGTACACCGTCGATCTTGATGTTGGTTACTGCGTAACCGGGAAGAGAGCTGAGCAGTACACGACGCAGGGAGTTACCAAGCGTAATGCCGTAGCCGCGCTCCAAGGGCTCTACCACGAACGTACCGCGGGAGCCATCTTCTGTTAAATCGGCAGTGGTAATATTGGGCTTTTCAATCTCGATCATTCCAAATAATCCTCCTTCAATTTAATTAAGTGATACCGTGCAAAATTGCGGTTAGCCATTTGCTAAACCGTATCGTGGGAAATTTACGTGGATTACTTGGAATAGAGCTCGACGATCAGCTGCTCGTTGAAATCAAAGTCAACGTCTTCTCTTGCGGGAAGAGTGAGAACGGTTGCGGTCATTGCCTCTGCCTTAACCTCAAGCCACTTGGGAGCGTTTGCGTTTGCAGCAGCTTCTGCCAATGCCTTGAACTTAACGGAATCGCGGCTTGCTTCCTTAACGGAGATAACGTCGCCTGCCTTGATGATAAGGGAGGGGATGTTTACCTTTTTGCCGTTAACGGTGAAGTGACCGTGAAGAACCAGCTGACGAGCTTCCTTGTGGGATGCTGCGAAGCCCATTCTGTAAACTACGTTATCAAGACGACGCTCGATCAGGCAGATCAGGTTTTCACCGGTCATACCCTCTTTGCGGTCTGCTTCTTCAAAGTAGTTAACAAACTGCTTCTCGAGAACGCCGTAGTATCTCTTGGTCTTCTGCTTCTCACGCATTTGAAGTCCGTACTCTCTCATTTTCTTGTTTGCAGCACCGTGTTGGCCGGGAGCAGTGCTTCTGCGATCGATAGCGCACTTACCGGTAAGGCAACGCTCGCCCTTGAGGAAGAGCTTAGTGCCCTCTCTGCGGCAAAGTCTGCAAACAGGTCCAGTATATCTTGCCATAATAATTGTACCTCCAACGAATAATTAAACGCGACGGCGCTTAGGCGGGCGGCAACCGTTGTGCGGGATGGGAGTTACGTCTTTGATCATAGTGATCTGAAGACCAACGGTCTCAAGCGCACGGATTGCGGATTCACGTCCTGCACCGGGGCCCTTGATGAAGACTTCAACGGTCTTCAGGCCGTGCTCCATAGCAGCCTTTGCTGCAGTTTCGGAAGCGGACTGTGCTGCGAAGGGAGTGGACTTTCTGGAACCCTTGAAACCGAGTTCGCCGGCAGATGCCCAAGAAATGGTGTTACCAAATGCATCGGAAACGGTTACGATGGTATTGTTGAAAGTCGCCTGAATGTGAACGGCACCCTTCTCAATATTTTTTCTTTCGCGGCGTCTCTTGACAACTTTTTTAGTATTTACTTTTGCCATGTCTATGCCACTCCTTTACTTCTTCTTGTTCGCAATGGTCTTTGCGGGACCCTTACGAGTTCTTGCGTTGGTTTTGGTTCTTTGACCTCTTACGGGCAGACCCTTTCTGTGACGGATACCGCGGTAGCAGTTGATTTCAACCATTCTCTTGATGTTCATTGCAACTTCACGGTGCAAATCACCTTCAACGGTGTAGTTGTTTTCGATTTCGTCACGGAGCTTGGCTACTTCAGATTCGGTCAGGTCCTTTGCGCGGGTGTCCGGGTTGATGCCGGTCGCTGCAAGGATATCGTTTGCGCTCTTGCGGCCGATACCGTAAATGTAGGTAAGGGCGATTTCTACGCGCTTGTTGTTCGGAATATCAACACCAGCTATACGAGCCATACTGTTTATTCACCTCTCTGTTGATTTTTGCGGTATCTGATTAACCCTGTCTTTGCTTGTGCTTAGGGTTTTCACAGATCACCATGATTTTACCTTTTCTCTTGATGATCTTGCATTTCTCGCAGATCTTCTTAACGGATGGTTTCACCTTCATTGTGTCTGTACCATACCTTTCTTGCTTATTCTGCAATAATTATTTTGCTCGCCAGGTGATGCGGCCCTTGGTCAGGTCATAGACCGAAACCTCAATGGTTACGCGATCGCCGGGCAAAATTCTAATATAGTTCATACGAAGCTTGCCCGAAATGTGTGCGGTAACAATGTGACCGTTCGGGAGCTTTACCTTGAAGCAAGCGTTGGGCAGTGCCTCAACAACTGTGCCTTCAAACTCGATTACATCTTCCTTTTGTGCCAAAAGAATGTTCCTCCTATTCAGTTATGATCGTTTGTGTTATCAGAAACCTTTTTCTACTTCGGTTAAGATCAGCACGCCGTTTGAGGTAAGTGCCACGGTGTTTTCGTAATGTGCCGAAAGACTTTTGTCAGCGGTTTTTACCGTCCAACCGTCATTCAGTTCAATTACGTCTGCGCGACCTACGTTAACCATCGGCTCAATGGCAAGCGTCATGCCTGCCGAGAGGCGAATGCCTCTGCCGGGAGTGCCAAAGTTAGGAACATCGGGTTGCTCGTGCATATTCGTGCCGATTCCGTGTCCTACGTAACGCTTAACGGTGCTAAAGCCGTTTTGGCGGACCAAAGTATCAATGGCAGAACCAACGTCACCTAAGCGATTGCCTGCTTCCAGTTGTTCCACGCCCGCCCAAAAGCTATCGCGTGTAACTTGAATCAGCTTTTTCGCTTCTTCGCTGACGTTCCCTACGGGAATGGTTCTTGCCGAATCACCGACGTAGCCGTGATAGGTTGCACCGGTGTCAATCTTGACGATGTCGCCATCCTGAAGGATTCGATTTTTGGAAGGAATACCGTGGATGACCTCGTCATTGATGCTGATGCATGCACTTGCGGGAAAGCCGTGGTACCCCAAAAATGCAGGGGTCGCTCCGCACTTTTCAATATGCTTGCGAATGGCTTGATCGATCTCGTAAGTGGTGATGCCCGGGCGGATCATATCACGGGCGACGAGTAAAGCTTCGCCCGTAATACGTCCTGCATCTCTCATAATGGCGATTTGTTTAGCATTCTTAAGTGTAATCATACTTTACGCCTCTACCGTTTTGAGTGCTTGGAAAACGAGTGCGGTGGTGTCCGCTACCTCGTCCTGCCCTTCCACAGTGAGAAGCAGATTTCTCTCGGCGTAGAACGCCTTGAGGGGTTCTGTTTCTCTGTGGAAAGTTTCCAACCGTTTTTGTACTGTTTCTGCTGCGTCGTCGGCTCTGACGTACAGTGCCTCGCCGCATCTGTCACAAACACCCTCTTTGAGGGGAGGATTGTAAACGATGTGATAGGATGAGCCGCAAGAGCAAACTCTGCGTCCGCTCATACGCTCAATGATTTTTTGGTCGGGAACCTCGAGACTGAGCACAGCATCCAGATGAATGCCCATCGTTTCCAATGCCTCGGCTTGAGGAATGGAGCGCGGAAAGCCATCTAAAATAAAGCCGTTCTCACACTTGTTCTCTACCATATACTTCTTGATAATTCCGATAACGACGGAATCCGGAACCAGCTGACCGAGATCCAGATAGCTCTTTGCTTGGTTGCCAAGCTCGGTGCCTGCTTTCAGCTCCGCACGGAGGATATCCCCCGTTGCGATAGCCGGAATTTGATATTTTTCGGAAATCTTCACGGCTTGGGTTCCTTTACCCGCGCCGGGAGCGCCCAGTAAAATCAGATTCATAGTTTCCTCCGGTAAATTACCGATCAATCAAGAAAGCCCTTGTAGTTACGCATGGAGAGTTGTGCTTCGAGGTCGCGAACGATCTCAAGTGCAACGCCTACTGCGATGAGGAGCGAGGTGCCTGCAAATGCCAAGCTGGTAAATGTAATACCAAGCATGCCTGCAATTGCGCCTACGAGAATCGGAACACCCGAGATAACTACCAGGAAGATAGCTCCCATCAGCGTTACGCGGTTGAGGATCTTCTTGATAAAGGGTGCCATTTCTTGGGGACGGATACCGATGATCGCGCCACCGTTGCTACGAATGTTGTTTGCTACTTCTACAGGATTGAAAGAAATCGCAATGTAGAAGTAAGAGAAAGCAACGATAAGTGCAACGAATACGACGAAGTAGATAGCGGTATCAGTACCAAGCCAGTTGTTAACAAATTTTGCAAAGCCGGAAGTCGATTTCAAGAATCCTGCGATCATTGCGGGAATGGAAACGATGGAGCTTGCAAAGATGACGGGCATAACGCCTGCCATGTTCATCTTGAGAGGAAGGTTGGTCTTTTGACCGCCGTAGGTCTTGCGGCCTACAACCTTCTTTGCATAGATAACTTTGATGCGGCGCTCAGAGTTGGTGAACCAAACGATGAACACGATTGCAGCCAAAGCAAGTGCAATAGAAATGATAACGCCTACAATGCCGAGTACCAGATCCCAGCCCGTGTTCCAACCGCCAAAGGGGTTCTTGAGCATGGAGATCGCACCTTGGATATAACCGGTAAGACCGGAAATGATGTTAGCAAACAGGATGATGGAGATACCGTTGCCGATACCCTTCTCATTGATCTGCTCTGCCAACCACATGATGAGAGATGCACCTGCGCAGAGGCAAGCGATCATTACGATCCAAGGGAGTACGTGGGTGTTGTTTGCATTGGGGGTAGCAGCCTTGGTCAACAGACCATAGCTGTTCAAAAGATTTACGTAACCAAAAGCGGTAACGATGGAGAGAAGCACGGTTACCCAACGGGTAGCACCGGTAAGCTTCTTTTTGCCTTCTTCGTCCTTAGACATTCTTTCCAATGCAGGAATTGCAATGGAGAGAAGCTGAATAACGATAGATGCGGTGATATAAGGGCTTACAGACAGAGCAAAGAAGGTTGCTTGGCTGAATGCACCACCGGACATCATAGTCAACAGACCGAAGATACCGTCACTGAAAACAGTGTTGGTCATTTCCATAGCGGTTACGCTAACGTAAGGAATGATGAGGTTAGCACCGATACGATACAGGAGAATAACCATCAAGGTAAAGAGGAGCTTCTTGCGAAGTTCCGGGACTTTCCATGCGTTTACAAACGTTTGAATCATCCTTATACCTCCTCTGCCTTACCGCCTGCTGCCTCGATCTTTTCCTTCGCAGATGCCGAAAATACGGCTGCCTTAACAGTGAGTTTTTTGGTGAGTTCGCCGTTGCCGAGGACCTTAAGACCGTCCAGGGGCTTGCGAATGATTTTTGCTGCCAGCAGCATATCGATATCAACTACGGTACCGTCAACGAACTTGTTAAGATCTTCAACGTTTACAATTGCATAGTTGGTAGCGAAAATGTTGTGGAAACCTCTCTTGGGGTGAGTTCTGTAAATGGGGAATTGTCCACCCTCGAAACCGAGGCGAACACCGCCGCCGGAGCGAGCGTTTTGACCCTTGTGTCCCTTGCCGGCGGTCTTGCCGTTACCGGATCCGGGGCCTCTGCCCTTTCTCCAGTTCGCCTTTGCGGAACCAGCTGCGGGTTGAAGTTCATGGAGTTTCATATCTGCCATTACCTCCTTATGCGTTTTCTACGGTTTCAACCGTAACGAGGTGGGAAAGAACCTTAACCTTGCCTGCGA
Organism: Eubacteriales bacterium; assembly: GCA_045656885.1. GTDB lineage: Bacteria > Bacillota > Clostridia > Oscillospirales > CAG-272 > UMGS1865. The sequence continues at coordinate 25,619 of JAZORZ010000060.1, read as the reverse complement.
GAACTGCATCATCATTGTGAACGATGCTGTCGCCGATCTTGTTCAGACCCAAAGATTTTGCAGTTGCCTTTTGATTGGGCTTGCAGCCGATAAGACTCTTGGTAAGTGTTACTTTTTTCATTGTTCCTTACCTCCAATCAACCTTTAACCTGCTCAACAGGAATGTCACGAATCTTCGCAACCTGTTCAGCGGTACGGAGTTCCTTCAAACCTTCCATGGTTGCCTTAACAACGTTGGTGGGGTTGTTGGAACGCAGACATTTTGCACGAATGTTCTTGATGCCGGCAGCTTCGAGTACCATACGTACCTTGCCACCTGCGATAATACCGGTACCGGGTGCGGCGGGCTTAAGGAGAACCTTACCTGCGCCAAACACACCAACTACCTCGTGGGGAATGGAAGTGCCCTTAAGGGACACGGTTACCATATTCTTCTTTGCATCTTCAATACCCTTGCGGATTGCCTCGGGTACTTCTGCTGCCTTACCAAGGCCTACGCCTACGTGACCTGCGCCGTCACCAACAACCATAAGTGCTGCGAAACGAGCTACACGACCACCCTTAACGGTCTTGGATACACGGTTCAAAGCGATGAGCGATTCTTTCAAATCATGCTCAGCCGGATTAAACTTTTCTGCCATATTTTCCTCCAAAAATATTCAATAAACTTGTTAGTTTGTTGAACAGTGTACAAACCGGAAAATCAGAACTTCAGGCCGCCCTCGCGAGCGCCTTCAGCCAGTTCCGATACACGTCCGTGATACAGGTAACCGCCACGGTCAAATACAACCTCAGTGATTCCCTCTGCGATTGCCTTCTCAGCAATCATCTTACCTACTTCTCTTGCTGCTGCCTTGTTGCCGCCGTCTGCGGTGAAGCCCTTACCGAAAGTGGAAGCGCTTACCAAGGTTACGCCCTTAACGTCGTCAATGATCTGTGCGCTGATGTTCGCATTGGAACGATACACAGCCAGACGCGGACGCTCTGCAGTACCCGAAATCTTTGCTCTAACTCTCTTATGTCTCTTAAGACGAGCCTTGTTTGCATCTTTTCTCGATACCATATCACTTCACTCCTTTCAATTATTTGCCCTTGCCGGCCTTACCTGCCTTGCGACGTACATACTCGGTGGAGTACTTAACGCCCTTGCCATGGTAGGGTTCGGGAGGTCTCTTGCCTCTGATAACAGCTGCCATTTGGCCAACCTTTTGCTTATCAATACCCTTAACGATAATGGTATTGGAATCCGGAACATCAAAGGTGATGCCGTCTTCTTCGGTCAAGATGAACTTAGACTGAGGAAGGCCGGTTCCGGGCATAAGGGAGTGGCCGAGGAAGAGCTGCAGGTTCTTGCCCTGCTTAACAGCTCTGTAACCAACACCAACGATCTCGAGCTTCTTGGAGAAACCGTTGCTAACGCCTTCTACCATGTTAGCCAGGAGTGCGCGGGTGAGGCCGTGGATACTTCTATCCTCTTTCTCGTCGGTGGGACGAGTAACGATAACTTCGTTTCCTTCTACTGCAATGTTCATGCGGGAGTTGAAGGTTTCAGTCAATGTGCCAAGCTTACCGGTAACGGTAACTACGTTGCCTTCTGCAACGTTAACAGTTACGCCTGCGGGAAGCGCGATGGGCATTCTACCAATTCTAGACATTGTTCAGTACCTCCGTTCCGATTACCATACAAACGCGAGGACTTCGCCGCCTACGTTGAGGGACTTCGCCTTCTTGCCTGTCATGATACCCTTGGATGTGGAAACGATTGCAATGCCGAGGTCGTTCATAACGCGGGGCATATCCTCGCAGCCGGCGTAGATACGCAGACCGGGCTTGGATACGCGGCGGATGCCACGAATAACCTTTTGCTTGCCTTGCAGATACTTGAGGGTAATGCGGATAACACCTTGCTTACCGTCGTCGATGATCTGGAAGGACTTAACATAACCCTCTTCAACGAGGATCTCGGCGATTGCCTTTTTCATGTTGGATGCCGGAATGTCAACAGTTTGATGCTTTGCGTTGTTCGCATTGCGAATTCTTGTGAGCATATCGGCGATTACGTCAGACATTTGCATATTAATTTTTCCTCCTTATGCAAGTTAAATCTTTCTTGCTGCCCTAGCGGGCGGCGTATCGGGGGTTAAATCCAACTGCCGATCTCTTTTGTCGGCCGGTTTAATTTCCTACCGATAGTTGGGGGTTTTTTATTTGGGAGCGTGCCCCAAAGGGGCAACGCTTACCATTTAATAAATTACCAGGATGCCTTCTTTACACCGGGAATTTGGCCCTTGTAAGCCAATTCGCGGAAGCAGATACGGCAGATGCCGAACTTACGGAGATAAGCGTGAGGGCGGCCGCAGATCTTGCAGCGGTTGTACTCTCTGGTGGAGAACTTTTGCTTCTTCTGTTGTTTCAGAATCATAGCTTTCTTTGCCATCGTTGTTACCTCCTATTAGTTCTTTGCGAAGGGAGCGCCGAAGAGCTTGAGCAGCTCACGAGCTTCTTCATCGGTGTTTGCGGTAGTAACGAAGCAGATGTCCATACCGCGGATCTTCTCGATTTTATCGTACTCGATTTCGGGGAAGATCAGTTGCTCTTTCAGGCCAAGTGCGTAGTTGCCGCGACCGTCGAAAGCGTTGGGGTTGATACCCTTAAAGTCACGAACTCTGGGCAGAGAGAAGTTGAACAGTCTGTCCATGAACTCGTACATTCTGTCGCCGCGCAGAGTAACCTTTGCGCCGATCTTCATGCCCTGACGGAGCTTGAAGTTTGCAACAGACTTTTTAGCATAGGTGGGAACAGCCTTTTGACCGGTGATGATACCGAGATCCTTGAGAACTGCGTCCAATGCCTTGGAGTTATCCTTAGCGTCGCCAACACCAACGTTGATAACGATCTTATCAAGCTTCGGAATTTGCATAACGCTCTTGTAATTAAATTGTTTCATAAGTGCGGGAGCAATTTCAGCTCTGTACATATCTTTCATTCTTGCCATGATTGCTGCCCTCCTTAGTCAAGTTTCTTGCCGCATTTTGCACAAACGCGGATCTTCTTGCCGTCAACGACCTCGTGCTTAACACGAACGCCTTGCTTGCAGTTGGAGCAGTAGAGAGCGACGTTGGAAGCGTAAATAGCGCCTTCTGCATCAATGATGCCGCCGGTCTCGCCCTGTCTGCGGGGTTTGACGTGCTTGTGGATGATGTTAACACCCTTAACGATTGCTTTTCCCTCTTCGGGAGAAACTGCGATTACCTCGCCTTGAACGCCCTTGTCATCTCCGGAGAGAACAACAACGGTATCACCTTTTTTAATGTGCATCTTAGCCATTGTTCTTACCTCCATCAAAGTACTTCGGGAGCGAGGGACAGGATCTTAAGATAATCTCTGTCACGAAGCTCTCTTGCAACAGGCCCAAAGATACGGGTTCCGCGAGGAGTCTTGTCGTCACGGATGATAACTGCTGCATTTTCATCGAACTTAATATAAGAGCCATCTGCTCTCTTTGCACCATGTCTGGTTCTTACGACAACTGCCTTAACAACGTCGCCTTTTTTAACAACGCCGCCGCGAGCTGCCTTTTTAACAGCGCAAACAACTACTTCACCGATGTTGGCATATCTTCTGCCGGTGCCGCCAAGGACTCTGATGCACATCAGTTCCTTAGCGCCCGTGTTGTCTGCAACTTTCATCAAAGATTGTTGCTGAATCACTTTAATTTCCTCCTACTGATTCAATACGCTACGACGTATTTACTATTCGAATAAGTGAATGTTACACCGAAAAGCGGATTATTTCGCTTTTTCGATGATTTCGACAACACGCCATCTCTTCGTCTTGGAAAGGGGTCTTGTCTCCATAATCTCTACCTTGTCGCCCTCGCCACAAATGTTGTTTTCATCGTGTGCGTGAACCTTCAAGGTTCTCTTAATGATCTTACCGTAAATGGGGTGCTTTACGTTGTCCTCGATAGCAACTACAACGGTCTTATCCATCTTGTTGCTTGCAACGATGCCCACTCTGGTTTTTCTAAGTGCTCTTTCTTCTGCCATGACTTACGCCTCCTCTTTCTTCATTTCCTGAAGAACCGTCATCACGCGAGCGATGTCGTGCTTAACTTCAGTCATTTTGTGAGGGTTGTCAAGTTGATTGATTGCATGTTGGAAACGGAGATTGAAAAGCTCGGATTTGAGTTCCTTAAGCTTCGCCTCAAGCGCTTCCACAGACATTGTTCTGAGTTCTGCTGCTTTCATCGAATTAACCCTCCTTTACTTCTTCTGCCTTGGAAATGAACTTGGTCTTGATGGGGAGCTTGTGTCCGGCAAGACGCATAGCTTCTTTTGCAACTTCCTCAGCGACGCCGTCCATTTCGAACAGAATTCTGCCCGGCTTAACAACGGCTACCCAGTACTCGGGAGAACCCTTACCGGAACCCATACGGGTTTCAGCGGGCTTTTCGGTAATGGGCTTATCGGGGAAGATCTTGATCCAAACCTTACCGCCACGACGAATGTAACGGGTCATAGCGATACGGGCTGCTTCGATCTGGTTGCTGGTAATCCAAGCGGGCTCGGTTGCAACAAGGCCGTACAGACCATTGCTGAGCTCGGTGCCGCGGGATGCTTTACCCTTCAGTCTTCCGCGTTGAACACGACGGAATTTTACTCTTTTAGGCATTAACATAATTACTTCGCGCCTCCTTCTCTAGGAGTTCTCTCTTTGCGCTCGCCGCGGAAGTTGTTGTTGCCGCGGTTATCTCTGCGCTCGCCACGGTTGTTATCTCTACGATCACCACGGCGGTTGTCTCTGCGATCGGGGCGACCGTCACGACGGTCGTTACGACGAGAGTTGTTACCGGGACGGTTAACCTCGTTGAGGATTTCGCCCTTGTAGATCCAAACCTTGATACCGATCTTACCGTAGGTGGTGTTTGCTTCTGCAAAACCGTACTCGATGTCAGCTCTCAGGGTTTGAAGCGGAATGGTACCTTCGTGATAGTGCTCGGAGCGAGCGATTTCTGCACCGCCGAGACGGCCGCCGCAGTTAATCTTAATACCCTTTGCACCAAGACGCATGGTGTTACGAATAGCCATCTTCATTGCACGGCGGAAGGCAACACGGCCCTCAAGCTGCTTTGCAATGTTCTCTGCTACGAGCTGTGCATCGAGGTCGGGTTGACGGATCTCAACAACGTTGAGAGCAACGGGCATACCAACCATCTTTTCCAGCTGCAGACGATACTTTTCGATTTCTACGCCGCCGCGACCGATAACCATACCGGGCTTAGCGCAGTTTACGAACACTCTGACTCTGTGGCCGTCGCGCTCGATTTCGATCTTGGAAATACCTGCGTCATACAGTTCCTTCTTGAGGTACTTTCTGACATTGTAGTCGGAAACAAGAGTATCGCCAAAAACTTCGTCTTTTGCGTACCATCTCGAATCCCAGTTTTTAATCACGCCCACTCTAAGACCGTGGGGATTTACTTTCTGACCCATTCTATTGTTTCCTCCTCTCTCAGTCTCTTTCCTTAACAGCCAGTGTTACGTGGCTGGTTCTCTTCAGGATGCGGTCAGCGCTTCCCTTTGCACGGGGCATGATTCTCTTCAGAGTCGGGCCGGGGCAAACGAAGCACTCGGAAACGTAAAGTTTCGAGCCGTCCATTTGGAAGTTGTTTTCTGCATTTGCAATTGCGCTTTTCAGGAGCTTAATGAGAAGCTCGGAAGCCGCGCGAGGCTTGTTTTGAAGAATTCCCATAGCGGTGGCAACATCCTTGCCGCGGATCAGGTCGAGAACGATCTGAACCTTGCGAGGGGAAATTCTTGCGTATTTGAGATAAGCTTTTGCTTCCATTTTCACAATTCCCCTTTCAATTATTTACCGTTATTGGAAGTTTTGGATCCTGCGTGGCCCTTGAAGGTACGGGTGAGAGCAAACTCACCGAGCTTATGGCCAACCATATCCTCGGTTACGTAAACCGGAACATGCTTCTTACCATCGTGAACTGCGATCGTGTGACCAACAAATTCAGGGAATATGGTGGATGCGCGGGACCAGGTTTTGAGAACCTTCTTTTCGTTCTTTGCGTTCATTTCGCAAATACGATTGTAGAGCTTTTCTTCTACGAAAGGTGCTTTCTTAAGACTTCTGCTCATTCTATATTCCCTCCTTATTTAGCGTTTCTGCGCTTTACGATGAACTTATCGGTACGCGCTTTCTTATTTCTGGTCTTATAACCCAGAGCGGGCTTACCCCAAGGAGTGAGCGGGCCGGGATGACCGATGGGAGACTTACCTTCACCACCACCGTGAGGGTGATCGCAGGGGTTCATTACGGAACCGCGAACAGTAGGACGAATGCCCTTGTGGCGGGTCTTACCTGCTTTACCAACCTTAACGGTGTCGTGCTCAACGTTACCTACCTGACCGATGGTTGCCTTGCAATCGAGACGAATGTAGCGAACCTCGCCGGAAGGAAGACGGATCTGAGCCATGCCGTTAGCTTCCTTAGAAACCAACTGAGCCATAGCACCCGCGGAGCGAACGAGCTGTGCGCCCTTGCCGGGGTAGATCTCGATGTTGTTGATAACGGTACCAACGGGAATGTTGGCGATGGGGAGAGTGTTGCCGGGCTTAATGTCGGCAGTGGGACCGGAATATACTACGTCGCCGGTCTTCAGGCCTTCAGGAGCGATTACGTAGCTCTTGGTGCCTTCGGTATCCTGCAGCAGTGCGATATATGCGGTACGGTTAGGGTCGTACTCGATACCAACTACGGTGTTAGCGTTAGGATTCTGACGCTTGAAGTCGATAATTCTGTACTTAACCTTGTTTCCGCCGCCTCTGTGGCGAACGGTGATGCGGCCGTAGCTGTTACGACCAGCGTGCTTTTTCTTAGTAACAATCAGGCTCTTTTCGGGAGTAAACTTTGTGATCTCCTCGAAAGAAGGAACAGTCATGTTTCTTCTGGCCGGTGTTGTAGGCTTATACTTAATTGTAGGCATTCTCGTTACCTCCTACTCTTAGTTAAGGCCTGCGAAGAACTCGATCTCGCCGGAGTCAGCAGTCAGAGTAACGATTGCTTTCTTCCATTCAGATGTGTAACCGAAGTGTACACCGAGTCTCTTGGGCTTTTTCTTCATGTTGATGGTGCGAACGCTGGCAACCTTGACCTTGTCTGCCTTGAAAACTTCCTCAACTGCCTTTGCGATTTCGGGCTTAGTTGCGTCCTTGCGAACTTCGAAGACGTAGGTCTTGGAAGCGAGCAGGTCCATGGAGTTCTCGGTAATGATCGGTCTTACAATGATATCGTGAGCCGTTTTCATTATGCGTACACCTCCTCGAGTTTCTTCACTGCGTCAACAGTCATAACCAGCTTTTCAGCATTCAGAATGTCGTAAACATTCAGAGTGGTGCTCTGAGTGGTCTTAACATTGGGAATGTTGTTGCAGCTGAGAATTACTGCTGCGTTAGCATCTTGGGTTCCGTTGAGAACAACCAGTGCGCTTTGGCTCTTAACTGCCTCGCGGGTAGCGGTTCCGTAAACCTTGTTGCCGTCTTCAACGGTAACGGTCTTGTAGTTCTTGGTGTAGGTCTTTTCAAAACCGAAGGTCTTGAACATGCCTGCCAAGGTCTTGGTGGAGGGCTTGTTGCCTTCCAGAGCGATGTTGTCAACGATAACGAGGTTACCGTTTGCAACCTTATCGGAAAGTGCGCTGAACAGAGCAATACGGCGTGTCTTCTTGTTCATTGCAATGCGATAATCACGGGGCTTGGGACCGAGAGCGATACCGCCGTGGGTCCATTGAGGAGAACGGGTAGAACCTTGACGAGCTCTGCCGGTACCCTTTTGTCTCCAGGGCTTTCTACCGCCACCGGAAACCTCGGAACGGGTCAGGGTGGATTGAGTACCCTGTCTCTGGTTCATCAGGTAAGTTCTGACTGCGGCATGGAGAACAGCGCCGTTTACATCTGCACCGAAGATATTGTCATTCAGTGTAAGCTCGCCGACTGTTGCGCCGGACATATTCACGATTTTTACTACTGGCATTGTTTACTTCCTCCTTCCGCTTATGCTTTTACCGAGTCGCGGATGAATACGATACCGTCCTTAGCGCCGGGAATGGCACCCTTGATGGCGATCAGATTCTTCTCTGCGTCGATCTTTACAACTTTCAAGTTTTGAACAGTTACTTGTTCGTTACCGGATTGGCCGGCCATCTTCTTATTCTTGAAGATTCTAGCGGGGTCGATAACACCCATAGATCCGGATTGGCGGTGAATAGGACCGATACCGTGGGTCTTGCCCAGCAGGTGCAGGTTCCATCTCTTAATTGCGCCGGTGTATCCGCGGCCCTTCGTCGTACCGGTTACGTCGACCTTATCGCCAGCGGCGAAGGTTTCGACAGTGATGAAGTCGCCAACGTTTGCGGAGCAATCGTCAAGGCGGAATTCCTTAAGATGCTTCTTCATGGGAACGCCTGCTTTTTCGAAATGTCCGATCTCGGGTTTTGTCAAATGCTTTGCCTTAACTTCTGCAAAGCCAAGCTGCAGAGCATTGTAGCCGTCCTTTTCAACGGTCTTCTTTTGTGCTACTACGCACGGACCAGCTTCGATAATGGTTACGGGAATGACGTTGCCAACTTCGTCGAAGATTTGCGTCATACCGAGCTTTTTACCGATAATAGCTTTTTTCATTTTGTTTTTCCTCCTGTAAATTATTGGTTGACGAGGTTCTCGCCAACATGACTTACAAAGTTACCGATCATTTTCGACTCTGTGAGTCAACAACTCGGCTGTTGTCTTTGTGGAAATGTGTTTTGGTGTTTTGATTGAGTGCTTGATGTTAAATCTGTTTATCAGATCTTAACCTCGATCTCAACACCGGCGGGAAGTTCAACACTCATGAGCGCGTCTACAACCTTTTGAGACGGCTTGAGAATGTCGATGAGTCTCTTGTGAGTGCGATACTCGAACTGCTCACGGCTATCCTTGTACTTGTGCACTGCGCGAAGGATGGTGATGATCTCCTTCTCAGTGGGAAGCGGGATAGGACCGGAAACCTCTGCTCCGTTTCTGGTTGCAACCTCAACGATCTTCTTCGCTGCGGTGTCAATCAGTACGTGATCATAGCTCTTGAGTCTTACTCTGATCTTCTCTTTAACTGCCATTGTTCTTTGCCTCCTTATCAGATTTCGCTCGGCGGCGGTGTCCCATATATATAAATGGAAGGGATCCGTCCGCAGGCCGCGTTTTCGCAAGGCAGGCATCACCACAACACCGCTCCGTGTGTTTCTTGGCTCTCCTGAAAAATGCGGGATTTGCCCACCGCCGTTTTTTTCGGCGCGGACAAATTCCGGAAAAGTCAAGTCACATCGAAGCCCCGTATTGCAACGGATAATGCTACGGTGAACACCTTTCGCCCGGTTGAACGGACATACTCCACGAAAATTCCCCGTTTTCGGCGTCCCGAAACGGCAACCTTTCGCTTCATCGCACATCAAGCTTGTATATTATACCATAAATCGTTCCAAATTGCAACACTTATTTATCGTTGTATTCGTAGAAATTTCACCCATAAAAACAACCAAAAATATACAACTTGCACAAAACGCGGCATATTTTAGCCAAAAAGGCCACCTCGAAACACCTCTCCTTTGAAAAATGCTCTTTTTGTGGCATTTTTCTCTTAAAAAAGATGATAATTATTTTTGAAAAGTGTGTAATTGGTCACATTTTGTTCAAATTTGTGTTATATAATAATTATAACTATGATTTTTAGAAGGAGAGCTGCGTGTGAAAAAAGATACAATCGCCCGTTTTTTTGCCCTGACCGTTGCGTGCGGCACAGTGACTGCGACACTTTTTATGAGTGCAGCCGTTGGATTTTTCTACGACAAAGGCACCAACTATTTTGTCGCCAACGCTCTTCTTTTTAGGTTTGCTGTCATTTTTGCGCTCCTTGCGTTTGCCGCAGCAATTGCAACTGCAATCATCACCCCCAAGGACGTGATCGCCGCGCGCTCCCCGTTTGGCACAAATCTTTCGGTTGCGCTTCCCGCTTCCCTCGGGTTTGCCATTGGTGGCATCTTCCTTGCAGTCAATTTTATTCAAAGAAGCTCCTATTTGGCACTTGCCGCGGCTGTTGCGCTTTTGCTCTCCATGCTGCATACCCTGCTCTGTGAAGCAGGATACCGCATCAAGGCATTGGGATTCTTCCCTCCCGTTGCCTGCGCGCTCCTCGTGTGCATCCTCTATTTTGACACCTCGCTGGAGATGAACGCTCCCTTAAAGGTTGCCGCACAATGCGCTCTGCTCCCGCTGATGCTCTACTTTACCGCAGAGCTCCGCTATTTGCTTGACCGAGCGCTCCCCCGCCTCTACCTTGCGTTGGCGCTTGGAAGTCTTGCGCTCTCCTCGCTTTGCACACTCGCCGTTCCCGTGGCGGTCATTGCGGGATTTTTGGATAACGCAAACTGCCTTGCCGCCGCACTGGTGGTGCTGGGCGTAAATATCACCATTCTGTTCAGATTAAAACGATTTTTGACACCGATCCCCTCCCCCGACGAAAACGAAACGAAGGAGACTGACGCGCAATGAACGCCAATATACGAATTCAATGGCTGCACAAAAAGCTGACAATGAAAAGCTACCCCAACGCCCAGCGTTTGGCTGAGCGCTTTGGAATCTCTCACAGACAGGCGCAGCGCGACTTTGAGTATCTCCGCCGCGAGCTGGGGGCACCGATCGCCTATGACAACAGTCGCAAGGGCTTTTACTACGAGGAAACCTACGTATTGCCCGTTCTGCTCTCTTCAGACAACGACGACCTTTACATTCCCGAAATCTTTAACGTGCACTCTAAGCAGGAGCTTGCCGCCGATGAATCGATCATTCAAATGCAGATCCCTTATTCGGCAACGATCGAGATCAAAAACAAGCTCACCGCGCTCGAATTGAGCAATTACATCGTGGCACGTGAGCCACACGACAGATACGTTTGCGAGTTCCACAGTGTGGAAAAGTTTTTGGGACTGCTCCTCTCAATGGATGCGGATTTCCGCATTGTAGAGCCCTATTGGCTGCGCGAAAAGATCTTGCGTTCGGCAAGACGTGTCGTGGAAAACAACAAGGATTGATGTAACACATACAAAAAAACAGGCACACATCGCTTGATGTGTGCCTGTTTTCTTTTATACGTCTGTCAATTAGAATTGAATCTTCTTCTCAATGTATTCCTTGAGCTCGCTGATGGGCAGACGTACCTGCTCCATTGTGTCGCGGTCGCGAACGGTTACGCAGTTATCTGCGGGGGTGTTCTCGTCGCCAACGGTCTCAAAGTCGATGGTAATGCAAAGAGGTGTACCGATCTCGTCCTGGCGGCGGTAACGCTTACCGATGGAGCCGGTCTCATCATAGTCAACCATAAAGTACTTGGAAAGCTCCTCGTAAACCTCGCTCGCCTTGTCGCCAAGCTTTTTGGAAAGAGGCAGAATTGCCGCCTTGAAGGGTGCGAGTGCGGGATGCAGATGCAGAACGGTACGAACGTCGTTCTTTGCTTCGTCGATCACTTCCTCGTCGTAAGCGTCAACCAAGAATGCAAGTGCTACGCGGTCAGCACCGAGAGAGGGCTCGATAACGTAAGGAATGTAGTGCTCGCCCGACTCTTGATCAAAGTAGGTCATATCCTTACCGCTGTGGGTTTGGTGTTGACCAAGGTCATAGTCGGTACGGTCGGCAACGCCCCAAAGCTCGCCCCAACCAAACGGGAAAAGGAACTCGAAGTCGGTGGTTGCCTTGGAGTAGAAGCAGAGCTCGTCCGGATCGTGGTCGCGCAGACGAAGGTTCTCATCTCTCATACCAAGGTTGAGAAGGAATTGGTGGCAGTAGTTCTTCCAGTATGCGAACCACTCGAGGTCGGTGCCGGGCTTGCAGAAGAACTCAAGCTCCATTTGCTCGAACTCACGGGTACGGAAAACAAAGTTACCGGGGGTGATTTCGTTGCGGAAGGACTTACCGATTTGTGCGATGCCGAAAGGCAGCTTTTTGCGTGTGGTGCGCTGTGCTGCGGGGAAGTTTACAAAGATACCCTGTGCGGTTTCGGGACGAAGATAAACGGTGTTGGTGTTATCCTCGGTAACGCCGATAAAGGTTTTGAACATCAGGTTGAACTTCTTGATGTCAGCGAAATCGTGGCTGCCGCATTGAGGGCAAGCGATGCCCTTCTCTTTGATGTAGGCAGACATTTCTTCAAAGCTCCAAGCCGCAGGATTATCATCAAGACCGTTTTGGAATGCGTAATCCTCGATGAGCTTGTCAGCTCTGTGACGCATTTTGCATTGCTTGCAGTCCATAAGAGGGTCAGAGAAGCCGCCAACGTGGCCGGAAGCTACCCATGCCTCGGGGTTCATAATGATGGCACTGTCAAGACCTACGTTATATTTGCTCTCCTGAACAAACTTCTTCCACCAAGCGCGCTTAACGTTGTTCTTAAACTCAACGCCAAGAGGGCCGTAGTCCCAGGAGTTCGCAAGGCCGCCGTAAATTTCGGAGCCGGGGAAAATGAAGCCGCGGGTTTTGCAAAGCGCGACGATTTTGTCCATTGTTTTTTCGGAATTATTCATAACACAATCTCCTCTGTGAAAACTATCTTTAATATTGTATCATCTTTTTGAGAAGATGTCAAGAGAATGGAAAATATTTCACAAAACTTTTCTTGAGGATCTATTCCAAAAACAGGATACCCGAGGTGTCGATAAGTGCAAAGGTGGGAGAATCCATATATTCGCCAAGGATCGCCGTCGCGTTCGCTTGGTCGACCGCGCCAAACGTGAGTTTTACGTCGGTGGGCATCTCACCCCAAATAGCACGCCAGATCATCATAGCAGCTACATACCCTGCCAAAGGGGTACTGTGTGTATGTCCGTCGTTAATACAGAAATCCCACTTGGAGCGTCCTTCTCCGATCAATAGGTCAATTTCACGCTTCCAGTTGATACAGCGGAGATCGGGATATGCATTTCGGGCTCTTTCAATCATGATGTCGCTTTCGTTATGTGCGGGGAAAATAATCAGCTCGGTGCCGGATTTTTGGCACGCGGCCTTGATAACGCCAAGCTCATTTGTTACAACATTGTAAAAGCCGCACACAAGAACCGCACCCCACTCGCCGTTAGCTACCCGTCTCATCAGCTCGGTATCGCCGGCATAGGTGCCCACGTATCCGCGCGACTGACCGGTCATCACTTGCAGCTTGCCACTGTTTTTGGCGATGTCGTTGTAGATGTAAACGATATTGGAATATGGAATAAAGCTGTTGCCCAAAACCAATATCGGCTTATCCTGCAAGTGCGAGAGTGCACCGTACATTGGGTCGGTGCGATATTCACTGAACGCCACGTTGCTGCGAAGCTGATTTTGCACATACGTATCGATTTCTCCGTAGTTGAAGGTGATCGTGACAATGCGTTCCTCACCGCACTCCATATAGCGATAGCAGAAACGGTGGCGGAAGCGCAGGGTGTCACCCGTGCCGTATCTTTCAAGGTATTCGGTAACCTTCAAAAGTGCCGGAGCGGCTTCCTTTTGCGAGAGGATCTTCCAATCCGACAAATCTTCCGCGTCACCGGCTACGATGCGCCCGATCTCGATACCGTCACGCAAAATTTGGTAGCTGCCGTCACCGTCCTCGCAGTGTTCCCACTCTAAATAACCCTTGAAGGTGAAATGGTATGCGGAATCCTTGCGGGCATACTTTTTGGAAAGATAGCCACGCGGTTTGCGAATGGAGATATCTAAATATGCCGTGTCCTCGGGATCTGCGGGTGTGGTGGCCTCCGGTGTTGTTTCTTCGGGTGTTGTTGCCTCGGGCGTGGTTTCTTCCGGTGTTGTGACATCGGGAGTTGTAACTTCGGGAGTTGTTTGATCGGTCAAATGAGGGGTTGTTTCTGCGGGAGTTTCCACAGGTGCTTGCTCGGTTGTGGTTGCTTTGTTTGGGGTGCTTTCGCCCGGCTGCTTGCCGTTTTGGCAGCTGCCAAACAAAATACATACAACAAGCAAAAATGCAACTAAAATTTTGTGTTTGGGTTTCATGGTAATTCCCTCCTCCTCAAAAGTAAAACCTTGGGTTAATTTCATTTTACCATTGAAACGCACACCTGTCAACAAAAATTGAGCATTTTTTGAAAAAACTTAAATACAGATAAAGGAACACACGCATCTTTATCTAGGAAGATAACAAACGCTTGCCGACAAGGGCAACGATGGGGGCAAGAATCATACCGATAAGCCCAAACAGGGTGAACCCGACATAGGTGGCAAATAGGGTGAGGAGTGGGTGAAGCCCCAAGCTTTTGCCCAGCACCTTTGGCTCGGCAAACTGACGGATAATGGAAATGACAAGATAAAGAATGAGCAACCCAAAGCCAAGATAGAATCGCCTTTGAATGAGCATAACGATGCCCCACGGAATGAGAACCGTTCCCACACCAATCACGGGTAAAAGATCAGCAAGGGCGATCAGGAAGGCAAGCAAGAAGGCATACTCCACCCCGAGCACCCAAAACCCGACAAGCAGGAGCGCAAAGGTTAAAGCCAGCAAAATGCCGTACGCTTTTAGGTATTTACGCACCGCGTCACGCAAATTCTCCTTTATGCGCGGCATTTTTTCTTGCCAAGACCGCGGCAAGTGCGAGGCAAGACTGCGCAGAGTTGCCGCATCGTCGGTGCAAAAATAAAAGCAAGCCACAACACTCACAAGCAAAAAGAAAAGTACCGAAGGCAGTACCGAAAAAAGAGCGGCGGCAATGTCGGGCAGACGTGAGGCAAGCGAGGAGAGCAGGTTGCCTACCATTTGCATCACGGCATCATAAAACGCTTTTGCATTCCCCTCTTCGGCCGAAAAAATGCCAAAGCGTGCACCAATATTTTGTGCCCAAAGCATTAAGGAATCCATTGCATCAAAAATGCCGCCCTCGGAGAGCAGCCGCTCAACAAGGTTTCCAAGCTCGGCAACAAGGCGCACACTCCCTGCCCAAAGCCCCCAGCCGCCAAGCCCAAAGATGATAAGGAGAAAAGCCACCGCTAAAACGCCGCGCGGAATTCGTGTACGCTTTGCCAATTTGTGTGCTATGGGACGAATCAGCCAAGAAATGGCATACGCCAACAAAAATGGCAAAAAAAGCGGCAGGGCGTATCGAAAAAGCAGATAAAACAATGCCCCCCCTGCCAAAATGCTGATCAAAATTGCCGCTACACGTTCCCAACGAATCCCGTTCACACAAACCCACTCCTCTCTTTTTTAATATCATATCCCCCACGATTGTAAATTATTTCGCATTTGCTTCAAAACACTTGACAAAACCGCATTTTTTTGTTACAATTTTGTGTGAAAACAAAGAAAGAGGTATTCCCCATGAGCAAAAAAGATTCCAAGAGCAAGCAAAAGAGAATTGAGCAAGAAAAGCTCGCTCAACAAAAGCAAGCACAAAAGCAAAAGCAGATAAAATATTCGATTATTGCGGCAGTTGCCGTTTTGGTTGTGGTAGCCGCCGTTATTTTGATTGCAACGCTGACACGCCCCTCGAATTACGTTTGCCTGACTGTTAGCTACACCGACGATGCAGGTGTTTCGCATACCGGTGACATCATCATTGAGCTCGATCCCGATCAAGCTCCCCTCACGGTCAAAAACTTCCAAAAGCTCGTCAAGCAGGGCTTTTATGACGGCTTGACCTTCCACCGCGTAATTGAGGGCTTTATGATTCAAGGTGGCGACCCCAAGGGCAACGGCACAGGTGGCTCCAAAGACAACATCAAAGGTGAATTTGTGGCAAACGGTGTTAACAACACCATCAAGCACGAGCGCGGTGTTATTTCGATGGCACGCTCGGGCGAGCGCCGCAACAATCTTGGACAAATTATCGATTACGGCTACAACTCCGCATCCTCCCAATTCTTTATTATGCACCAAACGAACTCCAATCTTGACGGTCAGTACGCTGCATTCGGTCGCGTGCTCAGCGGTATGGAATACGTTGACGGCATTGCAAATGTTGCTACAAACAGCAGCGATAAGCCCCTGAAGGATGCGATCATCGTTTCGGCAAAGCTGATCCCCCAACCTTAATTATGCTACTCATCATTACCGACCGCGAGGGGTGGGCTTCCCACCTCTCGCCGCTTCTTTTAGAAAATGGGATCTACCATTTGTGCGTTCCCACGTCGTTTGGAACCTTTGCCTGCGAGCACGAGGACACGGGAGCGGTTATTTTGGATTGTGTTCCCTCTCTTACGCGCGGAGAGCACATTTGTGCAGATCTCAAGCGCAGATACCCCAATCTGCCCGTGGCAATGGTCGTCGCACCCGAAGCGCGCCCAAATGCACACGCGGATGCGGTTTTGCGTGACGGAAACCTTGATACGTTATGCAAAAACGTTCTTTCTATGTGCCGTGCCAACGGCTGGTCGGCGTCTCCCTTGAGCACCTATTACTTGCGCTTGACACCGCCCGACAGTGCTGAATATATGGGGCTGACACTTCCCCTCTCCCCTGCGGAATTCCGCATTTTACATTGCATCTTTTATCACTCTCCAAGACCGACAAGCACAGAGCTACTCGTTGCCCTATCGGCACTCGACGGAGCCAAAAACGAAGATGCCCTCGGCGTTCTCATTCATCGCATCAATCAGAAAGCCGTCCAAATCGACCCGCGTCCCCTCATTGTCAATGAGTATGGCAAGGGCTATCGGTTAAGAGATGGAATTTTGTAAAAGATTGCGGGAAAACCATAATATTTCGCTCGCGAAATATTATCATAGCAACAGACTGTTGCGTTGTTTTTCTGGAAAAAAGCGTTTTTCCGCACCCTTTCCAAAAAACGCTCTCAAAAATTGCATAACAAAATGGGATAGCGCATTTGCTATCCCATTGTTTTTATTGTGCCCTTACTGTGTAACCAAATTGACAAGCACCTCAACCATTTTGTGCATTGATTTTACGGGAATGTACTCGTGCACACCGTGGAAGTTTGCACCACCCGTGGAAAGGTTGGGGCACGGAATGCCCATATAGGAAAGGCGCGCGCCGTCGGTTCCGCCGCGAATAGGCATGGTCAAAGGCTCAACCCCTGCCGCGCGCATAGCCGCTTCGGCATTGGTGACAAGCTCGATGTGATCCTCGATGATCTCGCGCATATTGTAGTAGCTATCCTTCATTTCAAGAACGAAGCGTCCCTCGCCCCAAACGCCGTTGAGATAGTCGCACAAACGCACCAAAAATGCCTTACGTGCTTCAAATTTGGCTCTATCGTGGTCGCGCACGATGAGAGAAACAGTTGTAGTTGTTTCGTCGCCCGAGAAGTCGCAAACGTGGTAAAATCCCTCATAGCCCGAGGTGTGTGCAGGAGTCTCTGCGGGGGGCAACATCGAAATGAATTGGTTTGCCATCAGAATGGCGTTCTTCATAATATTCTTTGCCGAGCCGGGGTGGACGTTGAGTCCGTGAACGGTCAATTTTGCGCCTGCTGCGTTGAAGTTTTCGTACTCGATTTCTCCAAGCTCGCCGCCATCTACCGTGTATGCTTCTTTTGCACCAAAGCCGTCCACGTCAAAGTGATCTGCACCGCATCCGATCTCTTCGTCGGGTGTGAATGCCACCTGCAGTGTGCGGTGAGAGATTTCGGGGTGTGTTACAAGATACTCACACGTAGCAATGATTTCGGCAACGCCTGCCTTATCGTCGGCACCGAGCAGCGTTGTACCGTCGGTGACGATCAGCTCTTCGCCAACATAGTGGCTGAGCGAGGGATAGGTTGCAGGGCTCATCACACTACCGCTTGCCAAAACGAGGTCGCCGCCCTGATAGGTAACGATGCTCGCCTTGATGTCAGCACCGCTGACTGCGGAGGAGGTGTCCATATGTGCAATCAAGCCAAGGGGCTTAATGTCCTTGCAATCCGGCGTTGCGGGCAGAGTGGCATATACGTAGCCGTACTCATCCATGCGCGCATTTTCAAGTCCCAGAGCCGCAAGCTCCCTCACAAGGAACTCACCGAGCACTTTTTGATTGGGGGTACTTGGCACGGTTTCGGAGGTCTCGCTGGACGTTGTATCAAACGCCACGTAGCTTAAAAAACGATCAATAACGCTCATACGCTCTCCTTAAAACGCCCAGTTACCGTTCTCGAATACGGGAACGCGGCGACCGTCGCGTGTGATGGCGGTGACGGAAAGATCCTTGGTACCGATCATAAAGTCAACGTGGATCATAGAATCGTTAATACCCTTTTCGTAGCATTCCTTAAGGGTGTATTTGTCATAATCCTTGAGGGTGTTGGTAAAGCCGTGTCCCATTGCAAGGTGGCAGGATGCGTTCTCATCGAACAGCGTGTTGTAGAACAGAAGGCCCGAATTGGAAATGGGGCTATCGTAAGGAAGGAGCGCACATTCGCCAAGGTAAGCAGCGCCTTCGTCCATGGAGACCATTTCCTTCAGGAGTGCTTCGCCCTTCTCGGCACCTACTTCAACGGCCTTGCCATTCTCAAAGCGCATCCAGAAGTTTTCGATCAGCTGACCCTGATAAGAGAGGGGCTTGGAAGAATAAACGATACCCTCGGCAACACCCTTTTTGGGGGAGATGAAAACTTCCTCGGTGGGAATGTTGGGGTTGAATACGATACCGCTGCCCTGTGCAGCTTCGTCGCCGCCGCAGAAGAGGGCATCCTCGATCATACCAACGCGCAGGTCTGTGCCGTTGGACGATTTGTATTCGAGGGTTTCAATGCCGAGATTGTTGAGATACTCGCAACGTGCGGCAAGGTCGGCGTTGTGTGCCTCCCAAGCAGCGATGGGATCCTCAAGTGCGCGAGAGGTGTAAAGAATTGCCTCCCACAGCTTTTCAATAGCGGCGTTCTTCTTTTCATTCGGGAATACCTTTTTTGCCCACTCGGCACCGGGAACGGCTGCGATGCACCATTGGTATTTATTCTCCATAGCATCGCGATAGGGCTTGATAACCTTGTAGGTTGCCTGCATAGATTTTGCCATCTTTTCTTGATTGATGCCTGCCATACCGTCGGGGTCTTCGCTCTCGAGATAGATCATAACGGGCAAGGTGTCAACACGGTGCTTGATTTTTGCAACCTCCCACTCCTCAACCGTGGAGAGGGTTTTGAGAGATGCCTTTTTGTAGGTGACCTTGGAAACGGGCTGATAGTTCCACTCCACGCGAACGTAACGCGCGCCAAGGGCATAGCACTCTTCAACTATCATGCGAACGAAATCGGGTTGGTCAAGACCTGCGCGGATGATAACATCCTGTCCTTTTTGCACGTTGCCACCCATTTTGGCAATCAGCTTTGCATAATTTCTCAAAATTGATTTTTTCATATTTTTTATCCTTTCTTTGCCGCGTGCGGCAGGTAAATATTTTTCAAATTATTTTGTGGTGTTACCGTTGGTGCAATAAACGGTGTAATCCCCCGTTCCCTCGTCCCAACCGGTTCCCTTTTCAATCGCGTTCCATTCTTCGACTGTACCACCGAATGTAATTTTTACAAGCCGCTCGCAGTTTTGGAAAGCAGATTCGTTGATATACTTGACACTGTCGGGAACGCTCAGCTCCCCGATGCGGGAACACTCGGAGAATGCCGTTTTGCCAATGCCGACAAGCCCCTCGGGGAGTGTGATATCGGTGAGCGAATAGCAATTTGAAAAAGCGTTTTCGCCAATGGTTTTGAGGTTGCCGGAAAGCGTTATGCTCGTTAAATTATCGCACAGGGCAAATGCGTAAGCACCGATGCTTTTGACCGTGTCCGGCAAAACGATTGCCTCAAGCGCGGAACATACGTTGAACGCTTCGTCGTCGATGACGGAAATGCCCTCTCCCAAATGAACGGTTTTTAACGAGGTGCACAGCTTAAACACACCGTCGTTCAGCTTGCCAACGCTGCCGGGCACCGTAATGCTTATCAAGTCCTCGCAACCGTTAAAGGCGTTAGCTCCCAAGCGAACAAGATCTTCGGGCAGTTTGATATTCTTCAAGTTAGGACAATCGGCAAAAGCAAATTCTTCGATGCTGGCAAGATAATCGGGCAGCTTAACCGCAGCCAGATTCCAACAACCGTGAAAAGCGGATCTTTCAATGCGTTCAATACTCTCAGGCAAAACAACGCCTTCTAGGGTGTAATCATAATAAAAAGCATTCTCACCAATAGAGGTCACGCGGTATCCATCTATTTTCAGGGGAAAATAGATGATTGCATCGGTGCAGGAGCCACGCCCCGCAATTTTGCAGGTTCTGCCGTCTTCATTCACCTCATAAGCCAAGCCCTCGGACGCGAGCGCGGGAATGACTTGCTCTTCACGACCGCCGCAGGTGCAGGTTCTTTCCTTTAATCCCGTTTCGGTAAGGGTCGCTTTTTGCGAGGTGCGCCACGGGCCATACAAATGAATGTGCGGTGAAGCATCCTCGCCCGATGTCGTTTCCGTGGGAGCGGTTATAGGCGGCTCGGTTGGACCTTGTTCTGCCGCATCACTGCTTGGCGGCTCGTTTTGAGAGCCGTTGCAGGATGCCGAAAAGAATATAACTAACGCCGATAAGCAAAGCAAAACAGCAATTTTTAAGGTGTTTTTCATGGGGGTTCCTTCCTAAAAAGGTCGCGCGCATACGCGCTATGTGCCTTTAGTATATCATATTTTTCCCTCTCTGCCAAGTATATCCCCGAAAAAAGTTGTAAAAAGTACGCAAAATCTCACATTTCTTATTGACTTTTGCAAAAAAGTGTGCTATGATATAGAATGTAAATTCTTTATTTGGAGGTTTTCCATTATGAAGCATATTCAAACCATTGAAACTCGCAACCTTTGCGAAAGCGCAAAGAACGGCGGTTGTGGCGAGTGCCAAACCTCTTGCCAATCTGCTTGCAAGACCAGCTGCGGTATTGCTAACCAGCAGTGCGAGAACACCGAGAAATAATTTTTCTCAACAGGGGCTGTCTCACTTCGCGCAGAACAAAAGCCACGTGAATATGGCAACCCCAATTTCATTAAGTTTTGTAGCGAATTGCTATAAAGGTTGAAATCCGTCGAGAAAAACTCGGCGGATTTCTTCATTCTTATGTGGCTTTTTAGTCGCGCTCGACCTCTCTGCCGTACGCTTGTACGGCTACGATTGGTCGATCACGCCTTCTGCATCAAATTGCGACAGCCCTATTACCAATCTGCCTATATGGCGGCGTTTTTCACGCAAACAAAGGAGTTTTATATACATGGTACATCAATACAAGCTTGGCGGTTATAACATTGTGCTCGATTCCTGCTCGGGCGGCGTTCACGTAGTGGACGAGGTGGCGTATGACATCATCGCGCTTTATGAGAATGAGAGCCGAGACACAATTCTTGCCAAGATGAAAGAAAAATACGCCTCTTATGAGGATATCACGGCAGAAGATATTGAAGAATGCTACGATCAAGTCACCTCGCTCAAGGAGAGCGGCAAGCTTTTTGCTCCCGACACCTTTGCGGGTATGGCGGGACACCTGAAGGAAAAGACCTCGGGCGTTATCAAGGCACTCTGCCTGCACGTGGCACACACCTGCAACCTCAACTGCTCCTACTGCTTTGCAAGTCAAGGCAAGTATCACGGTGACAGAGCCGTTATGAGCTTTGAGGTTGGCAAGCAAGCGCTGGATTTCCTCGTTGCCAATTCGGGCACGCGCCGCAATCTTGAGGTCGACTTCTTTGGCGGTGAGCCCTTGATGAATTTTGACGTTGTAAAGCAGCTCGTGGCCTATGCGCGCTCCATTGAGAAAGAAAAGGGCAAAAACTTCCGCTTTACCCTGACCACAAACGGTATGCTGGTTGACGACGACGTCATTGATTTTGCTAACCGTGAGTGCCACAACGTGGTGCTGAGCTTGGACGGCAGAAAAGAAATTCACGACCGCTATCGTGTGGACTATGCAGGACGCGGCAGCTGGGAGCAGATCGTGCCCAAGTTCCAAAAGTTCGTCAAAGAACGCGGCGGCAAGGGGTACTATATGCGCGGCACCTTTACGCACGCCAACCCCGATTTCCTGAAGGATATTCAAACAATGCTCGATCTCGGCTTTAACGAATTGAGCATGGAGCCCGTTGTTTGTGCTCCCGGTGATCCTTCCGAATTGACTCAGGAAGATCTCCCCATCGTCCTCGATCAATACGAAAAGCTCGCCGAGCTGATGCTCGAGCGCGACCGCGAGGGACGTCCCTTTACCTTCTATCACTACATGATCGACCTGACGGGCGGTCCTTGCATCTATAAACGCATTTCGGGCTGCGGCTCGGGAACCGAATATATGGCGGTCACTCCTTGGGGCGACCTTTACCCCTGCCACCAATTTGTTGGTGAGGAAACATTTAAGCTTGGTGACATTTGGAACGGTGTGACCAACAAAGAAACACAGTGCGACTTTGCCAACTGCAACGTTTACGCGCGCCCCGATTGCCGCGACTGCTGGGCAAAGCTTTATTGCTCGGGCGGTTGTGCCGCAAACGCATATCACTCCACAGGTAGCGTAACCGGTGTTTACAAATACGGCTGCGAGCTCTTCCGCAAGAGAATGGAATGTGCCATTATGGTGGAAATCGCACGCACGTTATCGAAAAACGAACAATGAAAAAGATAAACACTCCCATTTGCGATTTTGTGCGCCGCTATGCCGAGAGCCAAGCTTTGCGTTGGCACATGCCCGGCCACAAGGGCGCGGGAACGCTTGGCATCGAAGCTTTGGATATCACCGAAATCTCGGGTGCGGACTCACTTTATGAAGCCGACGGCATTATAAAAGAGAGTGAGGAGACCGCCTCTTCTCTTTTCGGTGCACACACCTTTTACTCTACCGAGGGCTCGTCGCAATGCATCAGAGCGATGCTCCATCTTGCAAAAACGCATGCGTGGCGGCAAAAAAAGCACCCCTTGGTTTGGGCAACGCGCAACGTGCACAGGACCTTTCTTTCGGCAGTAGCAATCCTTGATATGAACGTGGAGTGGCTGTACGGAAGCACAGAAAGCTATCTTTCCTGCACGCTCTCCCCCGACGATTTGGAGCAAATGCTAAAGGAGGCAACCATTATGCCCTCGGCGCTCTATTTGACGTCTCCCGACTATCTTGGCAACGTTGCTGACATCGCATCTCTTGCCGAGGTTTGCCACCGCTGGGGCGTTCTTTTGTTGGTGGACTGCGCACACGGCGCGTATCTGCGTTTTTTGCCGAGCTCGCTCTACCCCACCGATCTCGGTGCGGATATGTGCTGCTCGTCGGCGCACAAGACCTTGCCCGTCCTCACAGGCGGTGCTTATTTGCACATCGCCAAAAACGCAGATGCAAATATGCTGGGTGCCGCAAAAGATGCCTTGTCTTTGTTCGGTTCTACCAGTCCGTCGTATCTCATTTTGCAATCCCTCGATGCGGCAAATGCTTACCTTGCAGAAAACTGCCGACAAAATCTTGCTCGCACAGTCGCGCGCCTTGATGAATTGAAGAAGCGTCTCGCTCTTTACGGTTATCAACTTGTGGGAAATGAACCGCTCAAAATCACGCTTGCTACCAAGTCGTTTGGCTATACAGGTATAGATTTTGCATCACATCTGCGAGAGAACAGCATAGAATGCGAATTTGCCGACAACGATTTTGTTGTCCTAATGCCTGCTACCGATGTAGGAACAGAAGAGCTTGCACACCTTGAAATGATTGCAACATCACTTCCTAAAAAAAGTCCTATTACAATAGCACCACCCACACCTGCAAAAGCAGAGTGCGCATTGCGCATTCGCTATGCACTCCTTTGGCCCTCCGAAACGGTAGCTGTCGAGGATAGCGTTGGGCGCATTCTCGCATCTCCGAGTGTTTCCTGCCCTCCCGCTGTGCCGATCGTCATGTGCGGTGAGAGAATCGACGAGGCAGCCGTTCGTGCATTCCGTTACTATGGCGTTGAAAAACTGCGCGTGGTGATCGAGCTCGACAAACATCTCGACAAACTTTAATTTGAAAAACACCTTGATTTTTCAAAAAAACTATGTTATGATGTAGATAGAAAACAAAGAAAGGAGAACCTGTTATGCGTATTCAAGAATCGGGAGAGATGTATCTCGAAACCATTTTGCGACTCTCTCAAACCTCGGGACACGTGCGCGCCATTGACGTAGGCGAAGAAATGGGTTACTCCAAACCCTCTGTCAGCCGCGCAATGGGCCTGCTTAAGAGTGGCGGCTTTATTGTGGTCGATGCCGACGGCGCTATCACGCTCACCGATGCGGGACGCGAGATTGCCGAAAAGATCTACGCGCGCCACACGCTCCTGACCAAATTTTTGATCTCTCTTGGCGTTGACGAGGAGACCGCCTCGGAGGACGCTTGCAAAATGGAGCATAGCATTGGCGATGCCTCGTTTGCAGCCATTCAAAAATTTGCAGAGGAAAACGATCTGTTATAAACAAAGCGCGGAATCCCCAAGGCAATCCTCCGCTTTGTTTTTATGGACGGTATTGGGTATTGTACCCCGGGTTATTTTGCGGACGCAGGTCGTTTGGGTATTCGATGTCGGTTTGCATATCCAAGACGATTTTTTGAATACGTGCATACGCATCTTGCACATCTTCAAGCTCCTCAAAAACAAATTCGTTCTCCTTGCGCCCACGTGAGTCGTAGCGCACGCCCGCATCAAAACAGATGTCTCCAACATGGAAAATCTTATCAACAAAGCCAATACGTGTCTGCACGTTTTGCAAATCCTTGTAAAAGAGCGAGACCTCGTTAACGGCAAGAAAACCGTGTTGAATAACAATGCGGCGGTTGGTAACGTAGTAGCCCGTATTTGTATATCGACGACCTGCCGTAATGACGTTGGCAAGCCAGATCCATACGGGCATCATATGCAAAAGGAAGAACGGAATTAAGAAAAAGAGCCCTTCCCCATCTTCAAAAATGGAACCGATAAAGCCAAGATCAAAGCACAGCCAAACGATGGCTATGGGTAACATAGTGGTGGATTTTGTTGCAATAAAGGCACTCTTTTTGGGCTTTCCTTCCCACAAAACCTCTTCCCCTTCTGCAAGAACAAGGCGTTGCGGAGTCAGCGAATCATAAAGCATTTATACACTCTCCTTTCGGCTATCTACTATAATAAACAGGATTTATGATGCTTGCATCACTCAATCTTTAAAAATTCTTTTCTCTTACCAAATAAACGGCATCAGTCGATATTTCACTTTCTTTTTGTAGTCGGCATAGCCGTCAAGGCCATCGGTCAAGACCTTTTCTTCGTTCAGAATACGAATGATAATAACAATGGGATACGGCGCGAAGCACAAGAGCGACCAAAACGAACCGAGCACCAATGGAATGGACAAAAACAGCCAAATAGTCACCGCGTACATCGGGTGACGGACAATGCCATAGAGCCCCGTGCTGACAACCTTTTGCCCTTCTTGCACCTCGATGGTGCGAGAGAGATATGCGTTCTCACGCATGACCTCGGCATAAAGGGCGTAGGACGCCAGCAGAATGACCGATGCCGCGATCACGAGCCACGTGGGCACGCTTGACCACCCAAAACGAAAATCCAATCCAAGTCGGAGGCCAAGCG
>JAZORZ010000059.1:0-13659 GCA_045656885.1 Eubacteriales bacterium | reverse complement strand
GTGAATCGCCCCTACAACAAAACCTCAAATTGCCTCGTAGGGGCGATTCACGAATCGCCCGCTTTAGAAAGAATAAATTTTGAGCGAAATGTCCGTCTATCCGTAACTAAAAAATCTATTTTGTCATTTTTGTGCGAGTGCTTTTTGGAAGGGGTGCGGGGAGACCTTTTTCGCGAAAAAGGTCTCCCCGCAGTTCTTATAAAACGAATTAATAGTTCTCAGCGTGTACTTCGAAATAGCTTTGAGGATGAGCGCAGGTGGGGCAAACGTCGGGGGCATTGGTGCCAACAACGATGTGACCGCAGTTACGGCATTCCCAAACCTTAACTTCGCTCTTCTTGAATACTTCAGCGGTTTCTACGTTCTTGAGGAGCGCGCGATATCTTTCCTCGTGATGCTTTTCAATAGCAGCAACCATGCGGAACTTAGCAGCGAGCTCCGGGAAGCCCTCTTCTTCAGCGGTCTTTGCAAAACCGTCGTACATATCGGTCCACTCGTAGTTTTCGCCTTCAGCAGCAGCGCCGAGGTTTTGAGCGGTGTCACCAAGACCGTTCAGCTCTTTGAACCAAAGCTTAGCGTGCTCTTTCTCGTTGTCAGCAGTCTTGAGGAACAGGGCAGCGATTTGCTCGTAGCCCTCTTTCTTTGCAACGGATGCAAAGTAGGTATACTTATTTCTTGCTTGGGACTCACCTGCAAAAGCAGCTTCAAGGTTCTTTTCGGTTTGGGTGCCGGAGTATTTGTTAGCTTTGGGGGACTCTTCGGCAATCAGCTCAAGCTTCTTACCCTTAAGACCGCACTTGGGGCAAACGGGCTCAACACCGTCAGCTACATCAAAAACCTCACCGCAAATCAAGCATCTGTACTTTTTCATTGTTTTGTTCTCCTTTAATTATGTGGAATTTTTATATTTTTAGAATTTCTAAGATTGAACACAATCGCAGCATTCCCTGCAGTGACCGTAGAGATTGACCTCTTGGGTATCTACTACAAAGTCTTCACGGGGAGGGAATAAGACCCGTTTGTTAACCGACAGATCGATGATTTTTGCACACCGTCTGCACACAAAGTGATAATGACCGTCGATATTTGCATCGTAATGCGCCACCTCGTCGGGGAAGAAGAGCTTGACGATTCTTCCTTCCTCTGTAAGAACTGCCAAATTACGGAACACGGTCGCACGACCAATGGTAGGGTATGCGCCTCGCAGATATTCGTAAACCTCTTCTGCCGTGGGGTGATACAACTGCATCAGAGCATCATAGACGATCTCGCGTTGCTTTGTCGAGCGTCTTTTCATATTGCCTTGCTCCTTATTGAGATTTGGTATCGATAAGAGTATAGCACATAAAAAGCCGATTGTCAATAGTTTTTTGCAAAAAAAATAAAAAAATTTTGAAAAAAGAACAAAAATCCCATTTACAAAAAAACTCTACTATGTTATAATATATATAACAACCGATTTTTTTTGGAGAAATGGAGAAAGATGCGTCATGCAGACCGAGGCAATGCTTTGCAATTTGATAAATGACCTTGTTGAATATGCTATCGAGAACGGGCTTGCAGAGGCGTGCGACCGCGTCTTTTTATGCAACCGTTTGTGCCGTGAACTCGGCGTTCTCAATTTCGCTCCCGAACAGGAAAGAGAAAAAAATCGAGATTTAGAGCCCATTCTTGTAGCAATTTGCAATATTGCAACAGAAAAGGGAATCATTCCCGATGATAGTATTACCGAAAGGGATCTCTTTGATACACACCTGATGGGTATTCTCACGCCCCGCCCGAGTGAAGTGCAAAACAAATTCAAGGAGCTTTATAGGGAGTCACCCCAAAAGGCAACCGATTATTATTATCATATCTCCCGCGCATCCGATTATATTCGTACCTACCGCACAAAAAAGGATCTCAAGTGGACTTATAGCGGCAAGTACGGAGAATTGGACATTACCGTAAACCTCTCCAAGCCCGAAAAGGATCCCCGTGCCATTGCCGCCGCAAAAACGGCAATTCCAAGCGGTTATCCCAAATGTGCGCTTTGCCGCGAGAACGAGGGCTTTGCGGGGAGCTTGACACAGGCAGCGCGCGAGAACCTGCGCCTCATTCCCATCACACTTGCAGGCAAGGAGTGGTTCTTGCAGTATTCTCCCTACGTTTATTATAATGAGCATTGCATCGCGCTTGCCGCCGAGCATACGCCCATGCGCATAGATCGTTCTACCTTTGTCAAGCAAATGGATTTTGTAGAGCAATTCCCGCACTATATGTTGGGCGCAAATGCCGATCTTCCCATTGTGGGCGGTTCTATTCTCTCACACGATCACATGCAGGGCGGACGTTACAGCTTTGCAATGGAGCGTGCCCCCATTGAGAAGGAATTGCACTTCGACGGCTTCGATGACGTCACAGCAGGTATTGTGCATTGGCCCATGTCGGTCATTCGCTTGCGTTCCCCGAAACGCGAAAGCTTGATCGAGCTTTCCGATCGCATTCTTTTGGCTTGGCGTGCATATAGCGATCCCGAGGCAGGCATTTATGCCAAGACCGATGGCGATGCACACAACACCATCACCCCTATCTCGCGCAAACGCGGCACCGACTTTGAAATCGACCTCGTGTTGCGTAACAATTTGACCACCGACGAGCATCCGCTTGGCGTTTTCCATCCCCACGCGGACAAGCATAATATCAAAAAAGAAAACATCGGACTCATTGAGGTCATGGGACTTGCCGTCCTGCCCGCGCGTTTGTGCGAGGAAATGGACATTTTGGCAATGTATCTTGCCGAGGGCAAGGATATCACGCTTGATGAGCGCACCGCAAAGCACGCCGCTTGGGTGAGTGCCTTTGCATCCAACTACCAATTCTCCTACGATAACGCAGGCGAGATCCTGCAAAAGGAGATCGGGCGCACCTTTGAAGCAGTGCTGGAGGATGCGGGCGTTTACAAGGTCACCGAGGAGGGCAGAGCCGCCTTCCTGCGCTTTGCAAAAACTGTAAAATAAGAAAAATACATACAAAGAAGAGGAATGACAGATGAAAAAGAATTTGAGAAGCTTGATCGAATCTTGGCAAGAGAGCCCGGCACAGATCCTGGTGGATATGAACCAATACGATCTGATCGAAAGCACGGGAATGAAGCCCGACCTCGCACACAAAAAGAGCGCACACATGAGTGCGGCTTGGCGTTTGCGCGAGCAAAATCGCGTTGTCATCCCCATGGGTGGCTCCGATCTTTCGGGTATGCGTTATCTCACCTTTTCCGTTTGCGCCGCAGGTGCAGCGGGTGCATCCTTCCGCTTGGTATTCAGCAATAGCCAAACGGGCGAGAACATAGGTGGATACGAGACCGTTATCAACGTTGCAAAGGACGGTTGGAACGATTATCGCCTTGAGATTCCTTTTTTGCATAGCACAGGCAAGTGCACCGGCTGGAACGATATCGGCAGCATCATTTTTGAAGCGCTGAACGTACCCACCGAGGGTCGCTCTCCCGTTCTTTACATCGACAACTTTTTCGTTTATGAAAGAGAAGTAGCCCCCATCTTTGCAAAACTGCCCGAGCTCAAGGGAGCGGCTGTTTTCTCCAAAACGGGTAACTTCTCCATCATTGACCGCAAGCGCGTTCCCAACTCCATTGACGATGCCGAGGCAAAGCCCTTTGAAGAGAACGGCGTTCTTTGGCTCCCCATGGCACCCGTTGCGGCAGGCATCGCATTCTCTTGCGTAGTCGATAACCGCGCCCTCACACTCACCTTTACCTACCGTCGCAAAAAGTATGCATTCTGTGCAAACTCCAACCGTGTAACCGTTGACGGTGTATCGAGTGAGCTCGGCTTCTTCCCGCGTGAGCGCGGCGGCATGCTCTTCTTCCCGGCAGACTACGTACGCGAGTTTTTCCGTTGGAGACAGATCTTTGTTGACGGTATGGGACTGATCATTCTTTCCAACCGTAAAAACATCTTCCAAAGTGGACGCGACAGTGCTATTCTTTGGCAGCTCGTTGCCGCTACCACCTTCTATCGTCCCGAGGCAGAAAGCGTTCTCGGCGACCTGCGCCGCCGCTTCAGCACCTCTCGTGGCAGACTCCTGCTCTCCTATGACGAACTGATGCAGCTTCGCCGCCGCACCAAGGAAGAGCCCGAGCTTGGCGAATACCTCAAATCTCTCAAGGCAGACTACGGCACAACGTCCGCAGCATTCAAGTCCGAGCCCATTGTGGCCGCAATGCCGCGCACCGCGCAGCTGCTTGCCGACGACCTTGCAGCATCTGCCGAAAAGATCATTGCATTCTCCACCCTTTACCGTGTAACGGGTGATAAAAAATACTGCGAACGCGCCGCTCTTGAGTGCGAAGCACTTGGCGAGTTCAAGGATTGGAACTCTCACCTGATGTCCTCTGTGGGCACCGTTTCCTTTGCGGTTGCACTCTGCTACGACTGGTGCCACCACGTTTGGAGTGAGGGCAGAAAGGCGATCATTGAGCGCGCACTGCTCCGCAACGCAATGCGTCCCTGTCTTGAATGCTACGACGGCAAGAGACACATGTGGATCGCAGGCGGAACCGCCGCAGCCGTTGTCAATGCAGGTATGCTTGCCTGTGCATTGGCGCTCGCTGATATCTATCCCGAAACCTCTCTCAAGCTCATCAACCGCATTTTGCGCAACGTTGAGCCCTGCTTCGCATCCTATGCCCCCGACGGCGGCTATAGCGAAGGCGTTGCCGCTTGGGAAAAGAGCTCCCGTGCACTCGCACTTGTCATCGCAATGCTGCAAAAGGCATGCGGCAGCGACTACGGACTCGCATCTGCTCCCGGCTTCGCGGCAACCGGTTACTTTGCAATCGCAACCGAGACTGCAAACGGCATGTGGAACTTCCACAACAGTGCCGCTCGCCCCACCGACACCTCGATGATGTTCTGGCTTGGCGAGCAATACGGTGACCCTACCTATGTATATGTTCGTCGCGAGCAGCTCCAAAGCGGTGCAAAGCGCGTCAGCCCCTTTGATATTATTTTCTACACGCCCGTTGATGATTCCTTTGAGCCGGAGTTGGCTTTGGATGCTGTTTACCGCAAGGCAGGACTTGCCATTATGCGCTCCGGTTGGGAAAAGGAAGACGCCTTCGTAGGTCTGCACGGCGGTGCCAACGACGAGGTCAACGGTGACCTTGATGCAGGTAGCGTTATCCTCGATATGGCAGGCGTGCGCTTCTTTGCGGAAACCGGCGGCATCGATGCACTTCCTGTTATGATGCGCCGTCGCGCCGCAGGACAAAACACCATCGTTGTCAATCCCGCAGCTGAGCCCGCACCCGACCAAGCACCTCACGCAAACGCAAAGATCGTTGAAATGAGGGGCAGAGCTGACCGCATCTATGCCGTTGTTGATATGACATCTACCAACAAGGATATTCTTCGCGGCAAGCGTGGTGTAATGCTTACCGATAACCGCTCCACCGTTGTTATTCAGGATGAGCTCGTGCTCACCGCTCCCGGCGAAATTCTTTGGACGGTTTACACCCCCGCGGAGGTTGAACTCTTGAACGGTGCCAAGGTTGCAAAGCTGACCGTTGGCGATAAGGTACTCAAGTGCCAAATCGGTGGCTTTGGCAAGGCAAAGTTTGCTACCGAAAAGGTAGAAAACAGTGATCTGACACGCCTTTACATCAAGGCAGAGGTTAAGGACCGTCTCCGTCTCTCCGTTGCCGCAAAGGTGATCGGCGAGGGCGAGGACTTCTCCGCAAAGCTCTATGAGGTTGTCCCCATGAGCACTTGGGGAGAGAACTGATTTCTCTCGATGCAAAAGAATAAAATAAGAAAAGCACGCAGAAATTTCTGCGTGCTTTTTATTGTTATTTGTAAATTAGTAGGTTGCCTTAATAGCTGCCTTGGTACCCCAATAGATCATTTTGCCGGAGCGGTCAATGGTCCAATCGGTATCCTTTTCATCCTTGTCTTCCTTCTCCGCATATTCCTTCAGGTCGTTCCAAGCGGCTTTAGCAGAGTCAGCATCTTCAAAATAAACAATGGTAACGTGTTCGATTTTGTCATCAATAACATCGGTGCCGGTAACAACAACATCAACATTCTTAACGCCAAGTCCTGCAAAAATTGCGGGGAGAGCGTACTTGTCTTCTGCGGCCT
Source organism: Eubacteriales bacterium (assembly GCA_045656885.1). Lineage (GTDB taxonomy): Bacteria > Bacillota > Clostridia > Oscillospirales > CAG-272 > UMGS1865. The sequence continues at coordinate 7,519 of JAZORZ010000059.1, read as the reverse complement.
TGTAGCCCTTTTTCTCAAGCGCTTCAATTGCCTTGTCGGGGTTTGCGTTGGGAGCAAAGCAAGAAACGAGGGTGAGGACAGAGAGGGTAAGTACAAGTGCCAGTGCGATGAGTTTCATTGTTGTTTTCATAATAAAGTCTCCTTTCAAGGTGTGTATTTGTTGGATACATCCATATTATAGCAAAAAAATGCGCCTTTGTCAATACAAAAGCGCATTTTTTTGAAAATATTTGATTTTTTCTATCAGTAGTAGAAATAGTTGACCGCAACCTCTTTCATTGTGGGGGCTTTTGCGTAAACCTTTTCGTTCAGCTTAATTTCTGCGCGCAAGGATTCAACGCGATCTTCAAAAAGATTACCCGTCAGAAGCGTTGCAAAGCCGGAGAACCAAACCTCGTTGGCTTCCAATTCATAAGCATTCTCTGTGGGGGCACACTTCATCAAAATGTGATATCCCGAGGGGGAGGGGATCATAATCACGTCGCCAACCTTTACGTCGGCCGAGGAAAGCTTTTCTACAATGGTATCCAAATACATATAATCCTGACCGGATGCCGAGTAGTCCATTCCTTTTTGCAAATAGTAGCCGTCGGTGTAAATGGCTGCTTGCTTGTCATCACTCTCAGCATTGGCTTTGGCAACAAAAGCATCCTTCGATACCCCTTGCAAACTTTGGAGCAGATCGTTGGCGCGTTCTACCAGCTTGTCAAGCTCATCGTCGGTCATGGGCTTGGTTACGTAGGATTCGCCGTTCTTGTCGATTTTATAGGAGGGGTGACCCTTTTCGGTATCGTAGGAGATGTGATCGCAGCTAACGTCGGTATAATAAATGATATTTCCCTTGCTGTCTGTTTCCACCTTTCCTTCGGCATTGACGCTGACGTGGCTGGTTTCCTTATAGAGAATTTGATTGGTGGCGGTGTTGTAGTAAATAACGTCTCCGTTTTTGTCGGTTTCATACTCGTAGGTGTAATTTGCAAGGAACAGCTGATAAAAATGAACGTAATGCTCACTTACATAGGTGTTTTTGATGTTGGGACCCGTGGTGGAATAGATATGATCCTGCACCGCCTTAAACTTTGCTTTAATGGTGTAGTATTCCTTGAGCATCTTGTAGTTGACACCGTAGTTGGCAAGCACCGAGTTGAGCTTGGTTTTGGAGCCCTCACCGTCGGTCTTTACCAACTCGTCCATCAAATCCTCAATCTCTGCCTTGGCACTTGCACTCAGCTCCAAGTTGTATTTGTCGAACAGATACAGGGAGAGCAGATAGCTCTTGCAATCGTCAAGCACCTTTTTGCGATAAAAGGCATCAGCCGTTTCCATCGTTTTGCCGTCATAGGTGTCCATGATCTCCCAAAAGGCAGCTTGCGATGGGCGCAGACCCTGCAACGTGTAATTGTAAGCATCAAGGTTGCCTTTTGTGGCTGAGAGCATCAACTCATAAAGGTTGACGGAAATAGAGTAGGTCTTGCCGTCCGCCTTGAGCGTCAAGAGGTCTTTGCCACCCATGCAGGAGGAGAGGGGAAGCGCGAGCATCATAGCGACCACAAGCACCGCCGTGATGCGAATAAATGTTTTCTTCATATCAGATAATTCCTTTCAGGAAGAGCTTCTTTTTTATTATACAGAATAAATGTGATATACGTTATGCGTTTATATGACCGATTTCCATATATTTTTCAAACAATTTGTGAATAAAGGAGAGCGGAGCATCTTCCTTTTGCAAGCGCAAAAGAATGTGGGGTTCACCGGTCAGTATGACGCGCAACCTGCCGGGATAGAGCGAGGAAAGCTCCGACCAAGCGTCAAAATCTAGTTTTTGCGGTGTGATGTGAATGCCTGCCGTATCCTGACGAACCGAGGTAATACCGCATTTGGAAGCCAAGGTGTGAATGAGTGCGATCCGCAGCAGATTTTGCACAGGTGCGGGGGGCTCGCCAAAGCGGTCTAGCAGCTCGTCGGTCATATCCGAAAGATCATCTTCGCTCGCAATGAGCGCAATTCTCTTGTAGAGCGAGATGCGTTGCGCGGGGAAGGGTACGTAACGCTCGGGCAGGTAGGCATCAAACTGCAACGAAACGGTGCAATCCACCTCTTCGGCAGGGGCCTCGCCCTTTTCTTCAAGCACCGCACGGTTGAGCAGCTTGATATAAAGATCATAGCCGATAGCATCAAGGTGTCCGTGTTGCTGAGAGCCCAAAAGATTACCCGCACCGCGAATTTCCATATCGCGCAGAGCGATCTTAAATCCTGCGCCGAACTCGGCATATTCTCTGATCGCCTCAAGACGCTTTTGCGCGATCTCGGGGATAGATTTGTAAGCGGGGTAGGTGAAATAGGCATAAGCGCGGCGCGCCGAACGACCGATGCGTCCGCGTATCTGATGGAGCTGTGAAAGCCCGAGACGGTGTGCGTTTTCTACGATCAAGGTGTTCGCATTGGGAATGTCAACACCTGTTTCAATGATGGTGGTGCAAACGAGAATGTCGATCTCGCCCGCCAGCATCTGTTCCCAAATGCGTTCGAGTTCTTCTTTTTCCATTTGACCGTGTGCTACGGTAATGCGCGCCTCTGGAATAGCGGAGCAGAGCTTTGCCGCCGCTACGTTGATGTTTTCCACGTTGTTAAACAAATAGAACACCTGACCGCCGCGGCGCAATTCACGCCTGATGGCTTCCTCAATAATGAGGTCGTCCTTTTCCAACACGTAGGTCTGCACGGGCAAACGGTCACTCGGAGCATCGTCAAGAATGGAGATGTCACGAATGCCGCCCATTGCCATATTGAGCGTACGGGGAATAGGGGTTGCCGAAAGAGAAAGACAGTCCACACCGGTTGCAAGCTGCTTGAGCTTTTCCTTTTGAACAACACCAAAGCGTTGCTCCTCGTCAATGATGACAAGTCCGAGATCATGGAATTTGACGTCTTTAGAGAGCAAGCGGTGTGTGCCGACGATGATGTCGACGTCACCGCGCGATAGCCGCGCAAGCGCCTTTGCCTGTTGCTTGGGAGTGCGGAAACGCGATACCATCTCCACGTTTACGGCAAACGCGCGCATACGGCTGACAATGGTTTGATAGTGTTGCAGAGCGAGCAGGGTCGTGGGCACAAGAATGGCCACCTGCTTGCCGCCAAGCACGGCTTTGTAAGCCGCACGCAGAGCGACCTCGGTCTTGCCGTAGCCAACGTCGCCGCAAAGCAGGCGGTCCATCGGCACGGCTTTCATCATATCTCCCTTAATTTCGTCGGCGGCAGTCAGTTGGCTGTCGGTCTCCTCAAAGGTAAAAGCATCTTCAAATGCCTTTTGGTAGCTGTCATCTGCGGGGAAGGCGTGTCCCGGTCGACGCATACGCTCGGCATATAAACGAATGAGGTCTTTTGCAATATCCTTGGCTGCGGCAGAGGCACGCGACTTGGCTTTTTTCCAGCTTTCGCCCCCCATTTTGGAGAGCTTCACAAGTCCATCGTCGGCGTGTGCGCCAATGTATTTGGAAACTTTATCGAGCTTTTCAACGGGAACGAACAGTTTATCCGATCCCGCGTATTGAATGCCGATATAATCGCGCGTAATACCCTCGCAGGTTAGAGATTCAATACCCGTGTAGCGACCGATACCGTAGGTCTCGTGCACTACGTAGTCACCGTCCTCAAGCTCGGCATAGGAGAGAATACTCTTTGTACCTTTCTTGCGTCTCTTGCGTGCACCCGCCATTGCGGAGAGAGAGAGCGAGCCGCCGCGCGCATCGGGGCGAGCCGAAAGAACTGCAAACATCGGTACGGGCAACTCAAAGCCGGAAAGTGCATTTTGGTAGGTGATAGCGACTGTTCCGCGCGCCATATCAGCGGCATTTTCGGGCTCATCGACTACCACAAAAGCCGCCTCGCGCAAGGTGTCGGCGAGTGTCTGTGCCTCGGTCGCATTTTCTGCCAAAATCAAGCAACGGTAACCGCTCTGCACGTATCCGTGCAGATCCTCAAGAAAGAGAGGAAGATTATCGGCATAGGATACCGTATGACGTGTACGGAAGCCGAAGAGACCACCCAAGCGGCGCTCGCCAAAGGAATGTGCAATCGAATCCACGTGCACACATACCTGCGTGTCGCAAAAGCGGTCGAACATTACGGCGGGCTTTGCGTAATCGGTATATTTAGGCGCGATCGTGCCGCTTTCCAAGAGGTCGGTAATGCTTTGCGAAAGATGCCATTCCGATGCCTTGATGCGGTCGGTAGTGGCATTGGTGTTTTTGATGCAAACGAGCGACGTAGATGTGAAATAGTCGGTCAGCGATGCTTTTTCGGGGTAAATGAGGGTGACGTATTTATCCAAAAAGTGCACGTCACTGCCGCTTGCAATCGCGTCATCAACCGCGCGAATTTCCTTAAGAATTTCGGTGGTCGCTTGCTCGCTTTTGTTTGATTTCAGTTGAGAGGCGAGTGCTTTTTTGAGTGCCTGAAGAGCATCGGCAGATGCCAAAAACTCGCGTGCAGGTGGGAAAACTGCTTCAACAATTTCTTCCAAAGCGCGTTGCGTTTCGGGATCGAAGATCACCATTCTGTCAATTTCGTCGCCAAAAAACTCAATACGTATTGCATTTGCGCCGTTTTTTGTGCCGCCGTCGGCATCGCTGAAGCGACCGTTTGGGGGATAAATATCCACAATGCCGCCGCGCAGAGCAAACTGACCGGGGCTATCCACAAGGTCGGCACGCGCGTATCCTGCAGCAATCAAACGGTTAGCCAAGGATTTTGGCTCAAGCTGCTCCGTGTTATCAATACGGAGCATATTTTCTTCGAGACACTTTGGAGGAATGGTATATCCAAGCAATGCATCGGGCGTGGTGATAACGGCATCAAAGTCGCCGCCAAGAATGCCCGACAGCACGCGAAGCCTCTCATGCTCATACTCATGGGAGGCGGTAATGTTATAAAAGGTTAGGTCGCGCGACATATAAAACGCCGCCTTAAGACCGCAACGCTCCAGAACGCCGCAAAGCTTTACGCACTCCTTTTCCTCGGGGCAAATCACCAGAGCAGGGGAGTTTCCACGCAACCCTTGGGTGTCCTCTATAAGGGAGACGAGAAAGGCATCCGATGCGCCGTCGCACATTCCGCTTGCCAGAATCGGCAGGGGATTGATGCGAAAATTCTCGCTCACGGTGCGCAAAAGCTGACGGTATTCGAGGTCTTCTCGAATGCAGCTTGTTAAAATGCTCATATCTTACGCTTTCTTTTCTTCGGGGGAGTAAGAGTTGCAAATGCGTTGTGCCATTTCCATGTCACCCGCAAGCAGCTTCAAAAGTCCTTCGTGGGCGTAGGGGAAGGCAGAGAACATCAATTCTTGCTCTTGCTTATTGAATTCCGAGACAACCCAATCGGCAAGGTCATAGTCGGGGTGGGGCTTTTCGCCAACACCGAGACGAATGCGGGGGAAGTCATCTCGACCGAGCTGGTAAATGATGTCACCAAGTCCCTTTTGACCGCCCGAGCTGCCTTTTTGACGGATGCGGATCTTGCCGGGCTTTTGGGCAATGTCGTCCGAAATAACAATCAGGTGAGAGGGATCGATTTTATAAAAGTCCATCGCCTCCTTTACTGCGGTACCGGAATGATTCATAAAGGTTTGGGGCTTGAGCAGCAGCACGCGCTGTCCTGCAAGCTGACCTTCACCGCAAAGAGAATGGAACTTGGAGCGATCAATGCGAATATTCTCCTTTTGAGCAATATAATCCAAGCACAAAAAGCCCGCGTTGTGACGGGTGTTAAAGTATTTCTTTCCGGGGTTGCCAAGACCTACCACGATCCACGCGATGGGGGTGGTGGGGACTTCCTCTTTTTTGGCTATCTGCTTGAACAAATCAAAAATATCCGCCATATCAAACCTCACATTCCTGCGTTTTACATCAAAAAACGCAAAAGGGCGCCCGACTCCAAAGGAGTCCGCCGCAATTTTTTCTATCGCTAATATTATACTATACCAAACGCCCACTGTCAAACGAATTTTGTCCAAAAGCCCGTCTGTTCACAAAATATTTACAAAAAACCTTGCTTTCAGATGCAAAAACCTTCAAAAAAGTATGGAAAAATTGGCAAAGATATGATATAATAGATTGTCAATTTGAAACAAGAGGGCTCGGATAAGCCGTCCGGAGCTCTCATTCATTGTGTCAAAAATAAAAATTAATATAAAAAATTGGAGGAATTTGAAAATGGCAAAGAAATATTGCTATCTGTTTTCCGAAGGCAACGCTAACATGCGTGAGATCCTTGGCGGTAAGGGCGCAAACCTTGCAGAAATGACCAACATCGGTCTTCCCGTACCTCAGGGCTTCACCATCTCCACCGAGGCCTGCACACAATACTACGAGGATGGCCGTCAGATCAATGATGATATCATGGCTGAGATCATGACCTACATTGAAAAGATGGAAGGCATCACCGGCAAGAAATTCGGTGACCTTGAAAATCCTCTTCTCGTTTCCGTTCGTTCCGGCGCACGTGCATCCATGCCCGGTATGATGGATACCATCCTCAACCTCGGTCTTAACGAAGAGGTTGTTGAGGTTATGGCAAAGAAGTCCGGCAATGCTCGTTGGGCTTACGACTGCTACCGTAGATTTATCCAAATGTACTCCGACGTCGTTATGGAAGTTGGTAAGAAGTACTTTGAAGAGCTCATCGACAAGATGAAGGAAGAGAAGGGTGTTAAGCTCGACGTTGAGCTCACCGCTGAAGACCTCAAGGAGCTGGCTAACCAGTTCAAGGCAGAATACAAGTCCAAGCTTGGCGAAGATTTCCCCAGCGATCCCAAGGTTCAGCTCATCGGCGCTGTTAAGGCAGTATTCCGTTCTTGGGATAACCCCCGTGCAAACGTTTACCGTCGTGACAACGACATTCCCTATTCTTGGGGTACCGCTGTAAACGTACAGGCAATGGCATTCGGTAACATGGGCGACAACTGCGGCACCGGTGTTGCATTCACTCGTGACCCCGCAACCGGCGAAAAGAAGTTGATGGGTGAGTTCCTGACCAACGCACAAGGTGAAGACGTTGTTGCAGGTGTTCGTACTCCTATGCCCATCGCTGAAATGGCTAATAAGTTCCCCGCAGCATTCGAGCAATTCAAGAATGTTTGCGAAATTCTCGAAAACCACTACCACGATATGCAGGATATGGAGTTCACCATTGAAAATGAAAAGCTCTATATGCTCCAAACCCGTAACGGTAAGAGAACTGCTCCCGCAGCTCTCCAAATCGCTGTTGACCTCGTAGCAGAGGGCCACAAGACCAAGGAAGAGGCCGTTCTTATGATCGATCCTCGTAACCTTGACACTCTCCTGCACCCCCAATTCGACGCTAAGGCACTCAAGGCAGCTAAGCCCATGGGTCGCGGTCTTGGCGCATCTCCCGGCGCTGCTTGCGGTCAGATCGTATTCTCCGCAGAAGATGCAGAAACTTGGAAGAACGCAGGCAAGAAGGTTGTCCTCGTTCGTCTTGAGACCTCTCCCGAAGATATCAC
>JAZORZ010000058.1:0-22166 GCA_045656885.1 Eubacteriales bacterium | reverse complement strand
ATTCTCGGTCTTCATAAGCTCGGTGCTGTTGTCATTCCCGCAACCAATCAGCTGCAGGCGCACGATTTTGAATACCGCTTTGAAGCGGCAGAGGTCAGCGCAATTATTTGTACCGCCGACGGTGACGTAGCGCATCAGGTCCATCTCGCACAAGAGAAGTGCCCGATGCACAAAACCAAGGTTTTGGTTGGCGGCGAGCGCGACGGTTGGAGAAGCTTTGACGAAGAATTCGACCTTTACAGCGCACACTTCTACCGCACCGAGGAAACCGCCTGCGGTGACGATCTGATGCTGATGTTCTTTACATCGGGAACCACAGGGTATCCCAAAATTGCGGCACACAGCTATAAATACGCACTCGGCCATTATATCACCGCCAAGTATTGGCACGGTGTGAGCGATGGCGGTCTCCACTTTACCATCTCGGAAACGGGTTGGGGTAAAGCACTTTGGGGCAAGCTCTACGGTCAATGGCTGTGCGAGGGTTCGGTATTTACGTATGATTTCGACCGCTTTGACGCCTCCGTTATTCTGCCGATGTTTGCAAAATACAACATCACCACCTTCTGCGCACCTCCCACGATGCTACGTATGATGATCAAGCAGGATATTTCCAAATACGACCTTTCTTCCATCAAGCACATGACCACCGCGGGCGAGGCGCTCAACCCCGAGGTTTACCGTCAGTTTGAAAAAGCAACCGGTCTTCAAATTATGGAGGGCTTTGGACAGACCGAGTTGACCTTGACGATTGCAAACCTGATTGGCGGCACGCACAAGCTCGGCTCTATGGGTAAGCCCGTTCCGCTTTACGATGTTGACATCGTTGACCCCGACGGCAATCCTGTTTCGGACGGTGAGGTTGGTGAGATCGTTGTCAGAACCGACAAAAAGGTACCTTGCGGACTTTTTGCAGGTTATTACCGTAACGAGGAAAAGACCGCAGAGGTTTGGCATGACGGTATGTACCACACGGGAGACACCGCTTGGCGCGATGAGGACGGCTTCTATTGGTACGTCGGTCGTGTGGATGATGTGATCAAATCCTCGGGCTACCGCATCGGTCCCTTTGAAATTGAAAGCGTTATTATGGAACTGCCTTATGTTCTCGAATGTGGCGTCTCCGCTGCTCCCGATGAGGTCAGAGGTCAGGTTGTTAAGGCATCTATCGTTCTCACAAAGGGAACAGAACCCACAGAGGAACTTAAGAAAGAAATTCAAAATTACGTTAAAGAGCACACCGCGCCTTATAAATATCCCCGTATCGTTGTCTTCCGTGATGAGTTGCCCAAAACCATCAGCGGTAAGATCCAACGCAACAAGCTTTGATAAAATCTCGTTATAATATTAGAAATATTATAAAAGCTATTGACAAATAACCAAAAGTGTGATACAATCTTAATAATTTAGAAAGGCACTGACGAAGAGGGTGCCGATAAGCGGTTTTTGCAGAGAAATGGCGGTTGGTGCAAGCCATAAAACCAAGTCGGCATTTGTAGCTTCCGAGCCGAAGGGAAGAACGGGCACAGCTCTATTAGAACCCTTCCGTGATTGCTGCGTCAACGCATAGGAGCTGTCTGGCTCCAAGAGTGGCGACTTTGTCGCAATTTGAGTGGTACCGCGGGTGTTAATGCACTCGTCTCAAGGTTATTTTGGCTTTGGGACGAGTGCCTTTTTCGTTCCCGAGCAAGAAACGGAGAGAAAAGAAATGAAACAAATGAGTGGATTGGATTTTAAGATCCGAGAAATGGCCGAGCGTATTCGCGACCTTCGCGAAATTACACGCTATACTCCCGAGGAGATGGCGGCAAAGACCGACGTAACGGTTGAAGAGTATCTGGCTTGCGAAAACGGGCAGAGCGACCTTAACTTTGCGTTTATTTACCGTTGTGCATTGGCGTTTGGCGTAAACGTTACCGATATTATTGACGGTGTCAGCCCCAAGCTCAAATCCTATACCGTTACCCGTAACGGCCTGGGACAACGCATCGAGCAGGCACACGGAATGACCTACTATAACTTGGCGTATGCATTCCAAAACCGTATTGCAGAGCCGCTTTACGTTCGCAGCGAATACAACGAGGAAGCACTGCACAAGGATATTGAACTGACTACACACGCAGGTCAGGAGATCGACATCGTTATTTCGGGTAGCTTAATGGTTCAAGTTGGCTCTCATAAGGAGGTTTTGCGCGCAGGCGACAGCATCTATTACGATAGTAGCGCGCCGCACGGTATGATCGCCGTTGAAGGTCAGGACTGCGAATTTTATGCGATCGTCCTCAATCCCACGGGCGAGCCCATTCCCGAGCTGACTCCCGCAAAGCTCCTCAAGGGTGTTGCCGCACCCGAAAAGGATACCAAGGAGCGCATTTATCAAAAGTTCATTGACGTTGTTGAGGACGAAAACGGCACTCCCACGTCCATTCAATTCAAAAACACCGAAAACTTCAACTTCGCATTCGATCTTCTCGATGCACTTGCCGATAAAGAGCCCCAAAAGCTGGCAATGCTGCACATCTCGCAGGATAAGACCGAACGCAGATTTACCTTCAAGGATATCAAAAAGGCATCGGCACAGTGTGCAAACTATTTCAAGTCGCTCGGCATCAAAAAGGGCGACAGAGTTATGCTTGTTCTCAAGCGTCACTATCAGTTCTGGTTTGCAATGCTTGGTCTGAATAAGCTCGGTGCTATTGCCATTCCCGCGCCCAATCAGCTGCAGGAGCACGACTTTGCATACCGCTTCCAAGCGGCAGGCATCAACACCGTTCTTTGCACGGCAGACGGCAACACAGCAACGCAAATCGAGCTTGCAGCTAAGACTTGTCCCGAGCTCAAGAACTTCCTGATTGTTGGCGGTGCAAGAGAGGGCTGGAGAAGCTTTGACGATGAATATCAGCTTTACAGCTCGCATTATAATCGTGGCGAAGATGCTCCCGGCGGTGACGATCTGATGCTGATGTTCTTTACATCGGGAACCACAGGGTATCCCAAAATCGCGGCGCACAATTACAAATATGCGCTCGGACACTTCCACACCGCAAAATACTGGCACACAGCAGACCCCAACGGCTTGCACTTTACCATCTCGGATACGGGCTGGGCAAAGGCAATGTGGGGCAAGCTCTACGGCCAATGGCTGTGCGAGGCGGCAACCTTTGTTTACGACTTTGACCGCTTTGATGCATCGGAGATTCTGCCGATGTTTGCAAAGTATAACATTACAACCTTCTGTGCACCGCCCACGATGCTGCGCATGATGATCAAGCAAGACATTTCCAAGTACGATCTCTCCTCTGTCAAGCATATGACCACCGCAGGCGAGGCACTCAACCCCGAGGTTTACCGTCAGTTTGAAAAGGCAACGGGGCTTCAAATTCTTGAGGGCTTTGGACAGACAGAGAGCACAATGATCATCGGTAACCTCATCGGTGCACCGCATAAGATCGGCTCTATGGGTAAGCCCGCACCGATCTATGACGTTTCTCTCGTTGACGTCAACGGCAATCCCGTTCCCGTCGGTGAGAGCGGTGAGATCGTTGTCAACGTCAAAAACGGCGCGCCCTGCGGCCTCTTTACCGGCTACTACCGCGACGAAGAAAAGACCGCCGAGGTATGGCACGATGGCTACTACCACACGGGCGACGTTGCTTGGCGTGATGAGGACGGCTTCTATTGGTACGTCGGCCGCGCCGATGACGTTATCAAATCCTCCGGTTACCGCATCGGTCCCTTTGAGATTGAAAGCGTTATTATGGAGCTGCCTTACGTTCTTGAGTGCGGCGTTTCCGCCGCTCCCGATGAGGTCAGAGGTCAGATTGTTAAGGCATCTATCGTTCTCACAAAGGGAACAGAGCCCACCGAGGAACTCAAAAAAGAAATTCAAAACTATGTTAAGGAGCATACCGCTCCCTACAAATACCCACGACTTGTGGTCTTCCGTGATGAACTTCCCAAAACCACGAGCGGAAAAATTCAGAGGAACAAATTATGATGAACAAACGTGTTTTGTTGTTGTGCGGACATTACGGCAGCGGCAAAACCAACATTGCCGTCAACCTGGCGCAAGCGATCAAAAGGGAATACCCAACCGTAACGCTTGCCGATCTTGACATTGTCAATCCTTATTTTCGTTCCAAGGATAGTGCCGCCGAGCTGGAGGAGGCGGGCATTCGACTTATTTGCTCGCGTTATGCAAACAGTAACGTCGATATTCCCGCGCTTCCGCCCGACCTCTATGCACTCACCGATGACCGTCGCATGCGCGCCATCATTGACGTAGGAGGCGACGACCGCGGTGCTCTGGTGCTCGGTCGCTTGGCACCTTCCATTTTGGAAGAGAACGATTATGAGATGCTCATGGTCATCAACTGCTACCGTCCCTTAACGCGCGATGCCGCATCTACCCTTGAGGTGATGCGAGAGATCGAGTATGCAGGTGGTATTCGTTTCACGGCACTGGTGAACAACTCCAACCTTGGCGTTGAGACAACTGCCGATGACGTTCTTGCATCGGTGCGCTATGCCGAAGAGGTGGCGGCTATGTCGGGCTTGCCCGTTGTTATGACGACGGCAGACGAAAGATTGCAGAGTGAGCTTGCGGATAAGATCCCCGATCTTTTCCCACTCAAGCTGCAAAAAAAGATACAGTAATTGTTTATTACCCGAAAAGGAGTACATAAAGATGGCAAAATTAACATTTTTGACCGATAATTGCAAGGGCTGTGGCCTGTGTGTGGACGCTTGCCCCAAAAAGGTGCTTCGCTTGGCACCCGATAAGATCAACAAAAAGGGACATCACCCCGTAGAAGCAGAAAATCCAGATGCCTGCATCGGCTGTGCATTCTGTGCTACAATGTGTCCCGATTGCATTATTACGGTTGAGAGGTGATCAAAATGGCAGAGAAAGTATTGATGAAAGGCAATGAAGCCATTGCCGAGGCCGCTATTCATGCCGGCTGCAGACATTATTTTGGATATCCCATCACTCCTCAAACCGAAATCGCCGCTTACATGGCAAAAAAGATGCCCAAGATCGGCGGCACCTTCCTGCAAGCAGAGAGCGAGATTGCGGCTATCAACATGGTTTATGGCGTAGCATCCACAGGATACCGCGTTATGACCTCCTCCTCCAGCCCCGGAATTGCGCTCAAGAGCGAAGGTCTTTCTTACCTTGCAGGTTCCGATCTGCCTGCACTCGTTGTCAACGTTCAACGCGGCGGCCCCGGTCTTGGCGGCATTCAGCCCAGCCAATCCGACTATTTCCAGGCAACCAAGGCAGGCGGTCACGGCGACTTCCGCATGATCGTTCTCGCTCCCGCATCGGTTCAGGAAATGGCAGAGCTTACCGTTAAGGGCTTTGAGCTTGCCGACACCTACCGCATGACGGCTATGATTTTGGCGGACGGCACGATGGGTCAAATGATGGAGCCCGTAGCGCTGGACGACCTTGTTGTCAATCCCGCTCCCGCAAAGCCCTGGGCAACCACGGGCACCAAAATGCAACGCGCACACAATATTGTAAACTCGCTCTCTCTCATTCCCGAGGAGCTCGAGCAGCTCAACTTTGCTCGCTACGAGCGTTACCGTACCATCGAGGAAAACGAAGTCATGTATGAGGAATATATGATGGACGATGCTGAGATCTGCATTGCCGCCTTTGGTATTGCCGCCCGTGTTTCCAAAAATGCGATCAATGAGGCAAGAAAACAGGGAATTAAGGTCGGCATGATTCGTCCTATTACTCTGTGGCCCTTCCCGAAGGAAGTATTCCGTCGTGCCGCCGACAAGGTAAACAGCTTTATTTCCGTTGAGCTTTCGATGGGACAAATGATCGAGGACGTACGCCTTGCAACCGAATGCAAAAAGCCCGTAACGCTTTGCAACCGTGCAGGCGGTATGATCCCGTCTCCCGATCAGGTACTCGAAGCGATCAAAAAAGCCGCGAAAGGAGGAGAAAACTAATGGTTGTATTTAAGAAACCCCACGCACTGACCGACACACCCTTTCATTATTGCCCCGGTTGTACTCACGGTATTATTCACCGCTTGGTAGCCGAGGTTATCGACGAGCTCGGTATCGAGGGCAGAACCATCGGTATTGCTCCCGTTGGCTGCTCGGTTATGGCTTATAACTATTTTAACTGTGATATGATCGAAGCCGCACACGGCCGCGCCCCCGCCGTTGCTACCGGTGTTAAGCGTGCAAACCCCGAGGAGCACATCGTTTTCACCTACCAAGGTGACGGTGACCTTGCTTCCATTGGTATGGCAGAGACCGTTCACGCCGCCGCAAGAAACGAAAATATCACCATTATCTTTATCAATAACGCTATTTACGGCATGACCGGCGGTCAAATGGCGCCCACCTCACTGCCCGGACAGGTAACACAGACCTCTCCTTACGGACGTGACACCAACCACTGCGGTTTCCCGATCAAGGTATGCGAAATGCTCTCCGAGCTTGATGGTCCCGAGTATCTCGCTCGCGTTACCGTTAACAACGTCAAGAATGTAAACAACGCCAAAAAGGCGATCAAAAAGGCATTCCAAAACCAAATCGAGGGCAAGGGCTTCTCGCTCGTTGAGGTTCTTTCCACTTGTCCCACCAACTGGGGTATGACACCCGCGAAGGCGCTCCAATGGGTTGACGAAAAGATGATCCCGTATTATCCTCTCGGTGTTTACAAGGATAGAAGTGCTGCAAAGGAGGAATCGGCAAAATGAGTACAAAGCAAATGCTGTTTTCCGGCTTTGGCGGACAGGGTATTCTGTTCTCCGGTAAATTTATCGCCTACAAGGGCTTGATGGAAGAAAAACAGGTCAGCTGGCTGCCTTCCTACGGCCCCGAAATGCGTGGCGGCACTGCGAGCTGCAGTGTCATCGTGAGTGACGAGCCCGTTGGCTCTCCCATTGTTTCCAATCCCGATATCCTCATCGCAATGAATCTGCCGTCTCTGGATAAATTTGAGTCGACTGTTGTGCCCGGTGGTATGATTTTTGCAGATTCCACGCTGATTGGCCGTAAGGTTGCACGCGATGACGTTCAGGTATTCTACATTCCCGCAACGCAGCTGGCAAGCGACAACGGCATCCCTACCTTGGCGAACATGATCATTGTTGGCAAGGTTCTTAAGGAAATTGGCGAATACGACGAAGAAAAGATTACAAACGCGCTCAAAAAGGTTATTTCCGCAAAGCGTGCAGATATGCTTGAAGTAAACCTTGGTGCTATGCGCCTTGGTGCTCAAAGCTGATAGCAAATTGCAGAAAGGGTAATGCTATGTTGAATATTTCCATTACAAAATGTGATTCTCCCAAAGCAAAGCCGGATGCTTCTACTCTGGGATTTGGTAAAATTTTTACCGACCATATGTTTATTGCAGACTACTCCCGTGAGTTGGGCTGGTACAATGCGCGCATCGTTCCGTTTGCAAACATTTCTCTCCATCCCGCATCCACCGTTTTACACTATGGATCCGAAATTTTTGAGGGTCTCAAGGCATACCGCCGTGCTGACGGCAAGGTTCAGCTCTTCCGCCCCTTGGAGAACATTCGCCGTATGAACAACTCCGCAGAGCGTCTTTGCCTGCCGCAAATGGCAGAGGAGGATATGCTGCAAGCACTCCTGACTTTTGTTGAACTTGAGCAGGATTGGACACCTTCCGCTCCCGGTACGTCGCTCTATTTGCGTCCGTTCCTCTTTGGCAATGACGAAACCTTGGGCGTTCACGCGGTACACAACGCAACCTTTGTCATCATCGCGTCTCCCGTAGGCAGCTACTATGCAGAGGGCATCAATCCCGTTCGCATTATGATCGAGGACGAGGACGTTCGCGCCGTAAGAGGCGGTACCGGTTATGCAAAATGCGGCGGTAACTATGCCGCAAGTAACCGTGCAGGCGAAAGAGCCGCACAAAAGGGCTACTCTCAGGTACTGTGGCTCGACGGTGTTGAGCGCAAGTACATTGAAGAGGTTGGTGCTATGAACGTTATGTTCAAGATCAATGGCGAAATTGTCACCCCCGCACTCACCGGTTCTATTTTGCCCGGCATCACTCGCAAATCCTGCATTGAGGTCCTCAAAAATGAGGGCTACAAGGTAAGTGAGCGTCTCTTGAGCATTGATGAGCTTTCCGAAGCACTCGAAAAAGGCACCTTGGAAGAGGCATGGGGATGCGGAACCGCCGCAGTTGTTTCTCCCATTGGCGAGCTTTGCTACAAGGGCAAGCAGTATCCTGTAAATGAAGGCAAGATCGGCAAAGTTACCCAACATTTGTACGATACCTTGACCGGTATTCAATGGGGTAAGATCGAGGACAATTACGGTTGGACCTATCCCGTAGAAAAATAATAAGAATATAGAAGAATTTTTCAAAAAAACCTTGACAAATACTTTTACAGTATGGTATAATAAGGCATATTTTTTGAAATGCGTTGAAGGAATTATTTCTTTTTAAGGTCTGCTTTCAGAGAGACGGCGGTAGGTGTGAGCCGTTACAGAAAGAAAAGAAAGTCTCGTTCCGGAGCAGGGCTGCTGAACCTTTTAGTAAGTAGCCACGGCATGCACCGTTATCAGGGCATAGGACTTGATAGAGTCCGTGAGGTGACCGACCTTTGTCGGTAACCGGGGTGGTACCGCGAATGAGAACATTCGTCCCCGAGGTGGATTATCACGTCCGCTTCGGGGACTTTTTTATCGGGGCGGAAAGACTTGAGAGGAGACACATAACATGAAAAGAATCAGAATTGCAGATGCAACGCTTTGCCGCGCAGAAAATGCTTTTAGCTTTAAGGAAAAGATCGACATTGCACGTCAGCTTGAAAAGATCGATACCGACGTGATCGAGCTGCCCGAAATTCAAAACGTTCGCATTGATACGCTCCTGATCAAAACCATTTCTACGTTTGTAAAAAAGAGCACGGTTTCGGTAGCTGCGGGAATGAGCATCGAGAGTGTAGAAAACGCCACCGCGGCGCTTTCTACCGCCGCACATCCGCACATTCGCATCGAGCTGCCTACGTCTCCTGTCAGTATGGAATACGTTTGCCACAAAAAGCCCGATAAGATGCTTGCGTGGGTTGAAAAGATTGTTGCTTTTGCAAAAGAAAAGTGCTCCTCGGTTGAATTTTGCGCTTTGGACGCTTCGCGTGCTGAGCCCGCATTCCTTTCTTCTGTTGTTAATGCCGCAGTCACAGCAGGTGCTTGTGAGGTTACTCTTTGTGATGATGCAGGAGAGATGCTCCCCGATGATTTTGCCTATTTTGTGAAGAACATTGTCGATAGTGTTTGTGTTCCCGTAAACGTACGTTGCAGTAACCAAAACAGTATGGCTTGCGCAAATGCTATTATGGCGATCCGCGCAGGCGCTTCGGGCGTAAAGACCGCCGTTGGTGATGCGGGCGTCTCTCTTGAAAGTTTTGCCGATATGGTCAAGAACTGCGGCAACCGTTACGGCTTTTATTCCGATATTCGCTACACCGAGCTCCACCGCACCGTTAAGCAGATCGGTTGGGTGCTCGATAACGTTAAGAGCGCAAAGGGAAGTGTGACCTCTCTTGTAATCGATGATGAGCCCATTCATTTGGATGCTAACGACGATAAAGATACCGTTGTTGCTTCTGTTATTAAGCTTGGTTACGATCTTTCCGAAGAGGATAAATCACTCGTTTATCAAGAGTTTTTGCGTGTAGCCGCTAAAAAGAAGGTGGGAGCAAAAGAGCTTGAAGCCATTGTTGCAAGCGTGGCTCTGCAGGTTCCCCCCACGTATGAACTCGTCAATTACGTTGTCAATAGCGGCAACATTATTTCTACAAGTGCACAGATCACGCTCCGCAAGGGCGGAAAGGATATGACAGGCATCAGCATTGGCGACGGTCCTATTGATGCAGCATTCTCTGCAATCGAGCAGATCATCGGCCACCGTTATGAGCTGGACGATTTCCAAATTCAAGCCGTTACCGAGGGTACCGAGGCGATGGGCTCGGCACTTGTAAAGCTCCGTTCCGATGGCAAGCTCTATTCGGGCAACGGTATCTCCACCGACATCATTGGTGCGGGCATTCGTTCCTATATCAACGCCGTTAACAAGATCGTTTATGAGGAGGCAGGTCAATGAGATTTTCCTTTTCAACAAAGGGCTGGCACGGCCACACCTTTGAAGAATTTTGCAACATTGCCTCGGCAATGGATTTTAGCGGCATTGAACTGCATAACATCAAAAACAGTCTTTTTGCCGATAAAGACGGCGCATTTTACAACTATGCCGCCGCATCGACTGTTCGTCGTTTGTACGAAAAAAAATTGAGCATTCCTTGCATCGATGCCATCTGCAATCCCTCTGATGCTGTCGAAAAAGATGCTTGTATCACCGAAATTCGCAAATGCATGGAGATTGCCTCCAATTTGCATATTCCAAATATCCGTTTGCGTGCTAACGCCGACGAAAACGAAGAAGCCGCGATTGCCAACACGGCAGCGGTGATAGCCGAGCTTTTGCCCGAGGCAGAAAGCCGCGGTGTTACGCTGCTGATGGAGACTGCAGGCCTCTTTGCAAAGACCGAAAAGCTCCGCGCTCTGCTTGATAGCTTTGCGAGCGATTATTTTGCATCTCTTTGGAATTTCTCCGCCGCTTATTTTGACGGTGGTGAGAGCCCCGAGCAGATCATCAAAAATCTTGGCGCATACGTCCGTCACGTGCATATCAACGATGCAAAAAGAGCAGGGGATAGCATTGAGTATTGTCTGCTGGGCGAGGGTGAACTTCCCATCAAGGATATGATGCTTGCTTTGCGCTCTGTCAACTATGACGGATTCCTTTCTCTTGTTTGGGATCCTGCTTGGTGCGAGGAGCTCGACGATATGGAGATCATCTTCTCGCAATTTGTCGGCTTTATGAGCCAATTTGGCGATCCCTCTCGCAACGAAAAAACTCTGTATTACAACCGCGCACACACGGGTAAGTTTGTATGGAAGAAGGATCTTCTTATCGACGCAACCTTCTCGCAGGTGCTTGACCGTATGGTTGAGGAATTCCCCGACCAATATGCGTTCAAATATACAACGCTCGATTATACCCGTACGTATAGCGAATTTCGCGATGACGTTGATGAATTTGCGCGTTCTCTGATCGCGCTTGGCGTCAAGGCGGGCTCACACGTAGCCGTTTGGGCATCTAACGTGCCGCAGTGGTACATTGCCTTTTGGGCGACCGTAAAGCTGGGGGCTGTTCTTGTTACGGTCAACACTGCGTATAAGATCCACGAGGCGGAATATCTGCTCAAGCAGTCGGATACCCACACCCTCATTTTGACCGAGGGTTCTAAAGATACCCACTACGGCAAGATCATTGCCGAGCTTTGTCCCGAACTGGCAACGCTCAAGCCGGGCGCGGCCTTGCATAGCAAGCGGTTGCCGTTCCTGCGTAACGTCATTACCGTTGGCTTCCGCCAAAAGGGATGTATGGATTGGAGCGAAGCCCTCGAGCGCGCCGCACAGGTGCCCGTAAGCGAGGTCTACCGCATGGCGGCTGCTGTCAACAAGGACGACGTTTGCAATATGCAATATACCTCGGGTACAACGGGATTCCCCAAGGGCGTAATGCTCACACACTACAACGTAGTCAACAACGGCAAATACATTGGCGACCACATGGATCTTTCCACTGCTGACCGCATGATGATCCAAGTGCCCATGTTCCACTGCTTTGGCATGGTGCTTTCGATGACCGCATCCATGACGCATGGCGCTACCATGATGCCGCTGCCGTATTTCTCGCCCAAGCCCGCATTGGCGTGTGTGCACAACGAGCACATCACTGCCTTTAACGGCGTTCCCACAATGTTTATTGCAATGATGGAGCATCCCGATTTTGCAAAAACCGATTTCTCCTATATGCGCATCGGTATTATGGCGGGCTCTAACTGTCCTGCCGACCTGATGAAAAAAGCCACCGAGGTTATGAATATGAAAGAGATCGTCTCGGTTTACGGTCAAACCGAAGCCGCACCCGGCTGCACGATGAGCTCTTATTATGACTCCTTGGAGGTACGTACCGAAACCGTTGGCAGTGCCTTTGCAAACGTAGAGTGCAAGATCATTGACCCCGAAACGGGTGAGGATTGTCCCGACGGTGTTAACGGCGAGTTCGTGGCACGCGGATACAACATTATGAAGGGCTACTACAAAATGCCACAGGCGACCGCATCTGCCATTGATGCCGAGGGTTGGTTACACACGGGCGACCTTGCTTGCCGCGATGAAAACGGCAACTATCGCATTACAGGACGCCTGAAGGATATGATCATTCGCGGCGGTGAGAACATTTACCCCAAGGAAATCGAAGAATTTATCTATACCTGTCCCAAGGTCAGTGACGTGCAGGTCATCGGCGTTCCCGACGAAAAATACGGCGAGGAGATCATGGCTTGCATCATTCTCAAAGAAGGGGAAAGCATGACAGAGCAGGAAATGAAGGACTTTGTAGCCGCAAGTATGGCGCGACATAAAGTGCCCAGATACGTTGATTTTGTTGATCAATTCCCGATGAATGCCGCAGGCAAGATCCTCAAATACAAAATGCGAGAAAATGCCGTTGAAAAATTGGGGCTGAAAAAAGGGTGATGCAATATGATTGGAAACAAATTCAAAGTCATTGACGCGCATTGCCACATCTATCCCGAAAAGATCGTTGATAAAGCAGTCGCGGGCACCGATGCGTTCTATTCCACAAAAGCGGCTTGCCGCGGCACTGCCGAGGAGCTTCTCGAAATTGGTACCAAGGCGGGGATTGACCGCTTTGTAGTCCATTCGGTTGCTACAACGCCGCATCAGGTGGAGCGCATCAACTCCTTTATTGCCGCCGAGGTTGCAAAAGCACCCGATAGATTGACGGGCCTTGGCGCGGCGCACCCCGATTGCCCGGATCAGGATGCTGTTATCGAGCAGATCAAGGCATTGGGACTTCACGGCATCAAAATTCACCCCGATATTCAGGGCTTTGCCATTGATGACGCGCGCATGATGCGTGTCTATGAGCGATGCGAGGCAGAGGGCTTGGCGGTGCTGATGCACACGGGCGATTATCGCTACGATTACTCCAACCCCAACCGCCTTTTGCCTGTGCTCAAGGCGTTTCCAAAGCTCACGGTTATCGGCGCGCACTTTGGCGGCTGGTCGATATGGGAGGATGCCTCGCGCGTGCTTTGCGAGTATCAAAACCTCTATGTTGATTGCTCGTCAACCTTCCCGTTTGCGGGCAATGACCTCGCCCTTGGTGAGCGGCTGATCCACCGCTACGGCGCGGACCGCGTTATGTTCGCAAGCGATTTTCCAATGTGGTCGCCCGAGGAAGAACTCAAAACCTTCTTCAAGCTCAACCTCACCGACGAGGAGCGCACAAAGATCCTTTCGGAGAACGCGAAACGGATTTATAAGATGTAATATGCAAATTTTAGGCGGCAGAAATCTGCCGCCTAACTTTTTTATAGCGAGTTAAAAAAATCTCTTGTAATTTTATTCCTCTTATGTTATAATAATAAAGTTGAAAAGATTTAGGACAAAGAGGTTACACAAAACAATGAGTAAGTTGCAACAAGAAATCAACCGTCGACGCACGTTTGCCATTATTTCGCACCCCGACGCCGGTAAAACGACACTGACCGAAAAGTTTTTGCTTTACGGCGGTGCTATTCACACGGCGGGCTCTGTCAAGGGCAAGGCCTCTGACCGTCACGCGGTTTCCGACTGGATGGAAATGGAAAAGAAAAGAGGTATTTCTATCACCTCGTCGGTTATGCAATTTGAGTATGACGGCTATTGCATCAATATTCTGGACACCCCCGGACACCAAGACTTCTCCGAGGATACCTACCGCACCTTGATGGCGGCAGACAGTGCCGTAATGGTTATTGATGCCGCAAAGGGTATTGAGCCCCAAACGCGCAAGCTCTTTAAGGTTTGCGCTATGCGTCACATTCCGATTTTCACCTTTATCAACAAGCTCGACCACGAGGCGCGCGACCCCTTTGACCTCATCGACGAGCTCGAAAAGGAATTCGGTATTGGCACTTATCCCATGAACTGGCCCATTGGTTGCGGCGTTGGCTTCAAAGGTGTTTATGATCGCGACGGCCGCAGAATTCTCGCGTTTGGCGATTCTCACCGCGGACGCGACCGCTTGGCATCCATTCCTTGTGACATTACCGACACCGACCGCCTTGACGAGCTGATCGGCTCTTACGCTCGCGAGGAACTCGTAGAGCAGGTAGAGCTTCTTGACGGCGCTTGCTTTGATTTCGATATCGATGCCGTTCGTTGCGGCAAGCTCAGCCCTGTGTTCTTCGGCTCGGCGCTCAACAACTTTGGTGTTGAGTTTTTCCTAGAGCACTTCCTCAAAATGACCACCGCACCCCTTGCACGCAAGGCAGGGGAGAGCGAGGTTCAACCCTTTGAGGAGACCTTCTCGGCATTTGTTTTCAAAATTCAAGCCAATATGAACAAGGCACACCGCGACAGAATTGCCTTTATGCGCATCGTTTCGGGCAAATTCGAGTCCGAAAAGGAGTATTTCCACGTGCAGGGAGATAAGACGCTCCGTCTTTCGCAACCCCAACAGATGATGGCACAAGAGCGTTCTATCATCGAAGAAGCATACGCCGGCGACATTATCGGTGTGTTTGACCCCGGCATTTTTTCTATCGGTGATACCGTTTGTGAAAAGGGACAAAAGGTGCAGTTTGAGGGCATTCCCACATTCGCTCCCGAGTGCTTTGCAATGGTCGAGCAGATCGACAGCATGAAGCGTAAGCAATTCGCAAAGGGAATGAATCAGATCGCTCAAGAGGGTGCTATTCAGATCTTTATTGAGCCGGGCGGTGGCTTGGAGCGCGTTTACGTTGGCGTTGTCGGCATGCTGCAATATGACGTTCTCGAATCGCGTATGAAAGCCGAATACGGCGTAACCTATCGCCAATATGCGCAATCCTATCAATACATTCGTCGTATTGCAAACGGCGTTGATCCCAAAAAGCTGCGCCTGTTTGACGTCAAATGGGTTCAGGACTTCCGCGGCAACGACTTTTTGCTCTTTAACAGCGAGTGGCATATCGGTCACACGCTTGATAATAACGAAGGACTCGAGCTTGTAGAGTTTGGCTCATAATTACCAAAAGAAAGGGAAGTATCCTATGAAAATGCGTATTTTAGCGGCATTTCTTGCCGTTTTGCTTCTTGCCTTTACGCTTTCTTCTTGCGAAATTCCGCGGTTTATTTCGGAGCTTTTTGCACAGGAGACAACGGCGGAAACGACTGGAAAGCAAGAGATCGAACTGCCTCCAATTATTGACGGCTCCTTTTTTGAGGCGCACTTTATTGATGTGGGGCAGGCAGACTGTATGCTGATTATTTGCGATGGGCAGGCAATGCTGATTGATGCAGGCAATCCCGATGACGATGATATTATCATCGACTATCTCAAAGAGCAAAACGTCACTCACCTGTCTTACGTTGTTGCAACACACCCGCACTCCGACCACTACGGCGCATTTACCAGCGTTTTACGCCACGTAACTGTCGATACCGTTTTTTCTCCCTTTGCTGTTACCGATGTAAGCGCCTTTAACAGGTTCATCAACTACGTAACTTATACAATGCGCAACCGTGTCATTGTTCCCGAGGTTGGACATCAATTTACCTTGGGCTCTGCAAGAGTAACGGTTCTTGGTCCTTTGCGCACCGATTATGAGGACATCAACTGTACCTCTATCGTTCTTCGCGTTGAGTACGGCGACCTTGCATTCCTCTTTACGGGAGATATGGAGGGAGAGGCAGAACTAGAGCTTGTAGAAAGCGGCGTTAACCTCAAGGCGGACGTTATCAAGGTCGGGCACCACGGCAGCTATTCTTCCAGTTGGTATCAATTTTTGCGTGCCGTACAACCTACATACGGCGTTATCACCTGCGGCAGAGATAACGAATATGGGCATCCTCATGAGAGCGTTCTTTCCCGTTATCGCGATGCCGACGTTAAGCTTTACCGCACCGATATGCAAGGACATATCGTTTGCAGGAGTACCGACGGTAAGACCTTGACCTTTACCACGCAAATGAATCCCGATGCCAATACCAATCCCACGGCAGCAGTGGGCGATATTTCTTATCTGCCTACATATCTCTATTACGGGGAAAAGTTTGACTAAAATGAAAATCCCACGGCTAGTGCCGTGGGATTTTTTACTTTAGTGCATCGCGAAGTGTTACAAGCGCGGCTTTTTCAATACGAGAGACATAGGAACGCGAAATGCCGAGCGAATCTGCAATTTCCCGTTGTGTTTGCGCTTTAATGCCGCCAAGCCCGTAACGCATCATAATGATCTGCCGCTCACGCGGTGAGAGCAATTTATCCACGTAAATAAGCATCTTTTCGGTAGTAATCTTGCGGTCAATTTCCTCGGCAATGTCCTCGTCACAGCAAACCACGTCTATGTAAGTGAGAGGATTTCCGTCACGGTCAACGTCAATCGTTTCATTAATAGAAATTTCCGATGCAAGCTTCTTTTGCGAGCGAAAATACATCAAAATTTCGTTTTGAATGCATTTTGCCGCATAGGTAGCAAACTTTGCACCAAGATGAATGTTAAAAGAATCTACCGCTTTAATCAGCCCGATCGTACCGATGGAAACAAGATCCTCCTGCGATTTTGCACCTGAATAGTATTTGCGTACGATGTGTGAAACAAGGCGCAAATTGTGCAAAATCAGCTTTTGTCGGGCATCCTCGTCGCCACCCTCTGCCGCGAGAAAGCAAGCGCGTTCTTCTTCATCGGAGAGCGTTGGCGGAAAGGTTTGCGGTGTGTTAATGCCAAGAACAAGATGCAATACGCGCGTAATGTAAGAAAAAAGTGTTGCAAACATAAATATACCTCCGTTTGTGTTCTGCACCAATATATGCGCCGCGAGAATTTTTTTGCTTGTACGCCGCTTTTTCTTGTTGACACACGCGCGCTTGTATGGTATACTAAAGGCAGATTTTAGGAACGGAGACTACGAACATGAAACAACTTTTCGGCAATGCAGTAGTGGGACAAAGCGGCGGCCCGACGGCAGCAATCAATGCAACGCTTGCGGGCGTGATTCGCGGCGCTAAAAAAAGCACGTGTATTCAAACGCTTTACGGTATGCGTAACGGTGTTGAAGGATTGATGAAAGAAGATCTTATCAATCTTTCTGCTTATTTTGAGGGTGAAAAAAAACTCGAGTTGTTAGAAAACACTCCTGCCGCAGCCCTCGGCTCTTGCCGCAAAAAGCTGCCCAAAATGGGCGAAAATGATGCTTTTTATGAGAATTTGATGTCGATTTTCAAAAAATATAATATCCGTTATTTCTTCTACATCGGTGGCAACGATTCGATGGATACCGTTGCAAAGCTTTCGGAATATACCAAGGCACACGACTATGAAATGGTGATCCTCGGCGTACCCAAAACCATTGATAACGACCTTGTTGGCACCGATCACACTCCCGGCTTTGGTTCTGCCGCAAAGTATATCGCGGTTACCACGCAAGAAATTATCCGCGACTGCGCAGTTTATCAAGTACCTGCCGTTACCATTATCGAGATTATGGGACGTGATGCAGGTTGGCTGACGGCGGCTTCTGCCATCGGCAGAGTTGTCAACGGCATAGAGCCCGATCTTGTTTATCTGCCCGAAAGAGTATTTGATATGCAAAAGTTCTTCTCTGACGTTCGCATAGCACTTGCAAAGCATCCTAACGTGGTTGTTGCAGTCTCCGAGGGTATCCGTTTTGCCGACGGTCACTACGTGGGCGAGGGAACACAAACGGGTGTAAAGGATGCCTTTGGTCACGCTTATCTTGCGGGAACAGGCAAAGCGCTTGAGCTTGCCATCAAGGCGGAGATCGGTTGCAAGGTTCGTTCTATCGAGCTCAATTTGCCGCAACGCTGTGCAGCACATTTGGCATCTGCTCAAGATTTGTATGAATCTGTTGAAACAGGCAAATTTGCCGTCGAGACCGCAGAAAAGGGTATTACTCGCCAAATGATTACCGCACGACGTGTATCCACCGAGCCGTATCTCATTACATTTGAGCCACGTGACGTAAGCGAGATTGCAAACAAAATCCGCTACGTTGACGATGAATTCATCAATGCCGAGGGCAACCACGTAACCGATGCGTGTTGCCACTATCTGCTTCCGCTCATTCAGGGCGAGGTAAAATGCAAATACGAAAACGGTCTGCCCGTACATATTATTCTTTAATCTTTTTCTGAAGTGTTCTAAATATCCGCGCTTTTTCGTACATTGTAACGATGTCAACGAGGAGGTACGGATATGGAGCGTATCATGATAGTAATGGGCACACGGCCCGAGGCAATTAAGCTTTGCCCATTGGTTCTCGAGCTGAAAAAACGAAGAAAACACGAGGTTTTGGTTTGTTCAACAGGTCAGCATCGCAGTATGCTCGATAGTGTTTTGCGCGCGTTTGGCGTAAAGCCCGATTTCGATCTTGATGTTATGCGAACGGGGCAAACGCTTTCAAGTGTAACGGCGCGCATTTTGAAAGGCCTTGATGAAATTTTGACGGCCGAGCGCCCCGATCTCGTTATTGTGCAAGGTGACACGACAACCGCCTTTGCAGGTGCAATCGCCGCATTTCAAAAAAAGATTCCCATAGCTCACGTTGAAGCGGGGCTTCGCACCTATCACATCGATTCTCCTTATCCCGAGGAGTTTCACCGGCAGGTGATCGGTTTAATCGCCAAATGGCATTTTGCCCCCACAGAGGTGGCAAAAGAAAATCTTTTGCGAGAGGGAAAGAAGAAAAAATCTGTTTTTGTCACAGGAAATACCGTGGTTGATGCTCTGCGCTTTACGCTTGGCAACGATTTTCACCGCCCAAGCTGGAATATTCCAACCGATTATCGCCTTGTTTTGTTCACCGCTCACCGCCGTGAAAGTATGGGGACACAAATGCGTGGAATGTTCTCGGCGCTTGGCCGTCTTGTAGATGAGTTTCCCGATGTTTTGGCGGTTTGTCCGCTTCACCACAATCCGCAGGTACGTGCCGCTGCAGAGGTGATACGCGGTCACGAGCGCATACGCATCATCGAGCCCCCCGATATTTTATCCTTCCATCAGCTGTTGGCACGCACCTATCTTGTTGTTACAGATAGTGGCGGAATTCAAGAGGAAGCCGTTGCACTCGGCATTCCCACATTGGTAACAAGACACACAACCGAACGCAGCGAGGGCATTCAGGCGGGCGTTTTGCGCTTGGCAGGATGCAGTGAAGAGGGAATACTCAATCTTGGCAGAGAGTTGCTCAAGCCAAATTCAAAGGAATACAAAAAAATGAAATTGCCCGCATCTGTTTACGGAAACGGCGATGCTTCAAGAAAGATCGCTGATATTTTGGAAAAGGTGATGTAGGCAAGAAAGGACGTTAAGATGCAATATTTTAAGCACGAAATCAAGGTTGGGGAAAATACGGTTGAGCTCAGCTGTTATCTTCCCGATGCTGCACCGAGGACCTACTATCCCGATAACAGACCTGCAATGATCGTTCTGCCGGGCGGTGGCTACGGAATGACGTATCCGGGTGAGGGAGAGCCGATCGCATTGGATTATCTTGCACGCGGTTTTTGCGCCTTTGTTTTGCATTACAGCGTATATCCCGCGCGTTTTCCGCAGGCACTGGTTGAAGCTTTGCTTGCTATCCGTTTCGTGCGCGAGCACGCCAAGGAGTACGGCATCGACCCTGCAAAAATCGCAATCAGCGGTTTTTCTGCAGGTGGACACCTTGCGGCTTGCACGGGCACTCTTTGGAATCATGCATGTCTTGAGGAATACTTGGGTAGCGACCGTGACATCTATCGCCCCAGCGCAATGGTTTTGGCATATCCCGTTATCAACGTTTCCTCGCACAAGGGCTCTTTCCTCAATCTTTTTTCGCAAAGGGAAGAGGAGCTTACCCCCGAAATACAGAATCTTCTCAATCTCGAAAATCAAGTCAGCAAAGAGACACCGCCAACCTTTTTGTGGCACACGACCTCAGATACGGTGGTACCCGCCCGCGCATCGCTCGAGTTTGCTCTTGCTTTGGCGGAAAAGAAAATCCCTTATGAGATCCGCATTTGGAGCGGTGACCGTCACGGCACGGGACTTGGCAATTACGTTACCGAGCCCAAGCAAGCGCCGCTTCACGACCACGCCTGTGCCGCTTGGGTAAAGGACTCTGTTGATTTCATTTTCAAAAACATCTAAGATGAAAAATCCCTCTGCAAAGTTACAGCTTGCCGAGGGATTTTTGTATTAAATGAAAAAATTGATAAAAAATTATCAAAACCGTGATTTTTTTTGCGAAAAACTATAGACATTTTTAATTTTATATAGTATAATAAGATGTCCAAATATGTGAACAGCACAGAATGCGACCAAAATGGACGTTTTTTGTGCCTATCGTTCCGACAGAAATTATTTCAGGAGGTTTGAAATTATGAAAAAGAAATTGACTACGGTCGATTTTCACGGAACAAAAGAGCAGGAAGAAAAGCTTCTTGCCGTTATCGAAAAGCATGCCGGTGAAAAGGGCGCAATGATGCCCATTCTCCAGGAAGCACAAGAGATCTACGGCTACCTGCCTTACGAGGTTCAAGAGATCATCGCGCTCAAGACCGGTGTATCTCTCGAAGAAATCTTCGGTATCGTTTCCTTCTACGCACAGTTCAAGCTCAATCCCGACGGTCAGTACGCTATCGCAGTTTGCCTCGGTACCGCTTGCTACGTAAAGGGTTCCGGTGACATCATCAACGCAATTTCCGAAAAGCTTGGCGTTGCTATCGGCAGCACCTCTCCCGACGGAAAGTACTCCATCGAAGCAACCCGTTGCATCGGTGCTTGCGGTCTGGCTCCCGTTCTTACCGTTAACGGTGAGGTTTACGGCAGACTGACGGTTGACGACGTCGATTCCATTCTCGCAAAGTATAAATAATCCTACATCTGAAAGGTCGGAGAAACGCTTATGAAAATTTCTCAGATTCAAGAGCTCTTGAATGCCGAGGTCGTTTGCGGTGAAGATCAACTCGATAAAGATGTTCATTCCGCTTGCGGCAGCGACATGATGAGCGATGTTCTTGCATATGTAAAGGATCAGGCAGTGCTCCTTACGGGACTTGTTAACCCACAGGTTGTCAGAACCGCAGAAATGATGGATATGGTTTGCATCGTTTTTGTGCGTTCCAAGGTCCCTACCGAGGAAATGATTACATTGGCAAAAGAGCACGGCATGGTACTTTTGAAGACACGTAAGAGAATGTATGAGGCATGCGGAAAGCTTTATGCCGCAGGTCTTGGCACTAAAGGAGCGAGCATATGAGTGAGGCAGTTCGTTTTCATTTTACGGTAGACGGCGATGATTTTACATCTGCAGGTCAAGCGTCGGTAAAGGTGAAAAAGAATTTGCGCGCGCTTGGCATCGCACCTGAAATTATTCGCAAGGTATCAATCGCTATGTACGAGGGCGAAATCAATATGGTCATTCACGCCGGTGGCGGTGAAGCGGACGTATTGATTTTTGAAGATCGCATCGAGATCCATCTCAACGATAACGGCCCCGGCATTGCCAACATTGATCTTGCTATGCAAGAGGGATTTTCCACAGCTCCCGATAATATCCGTTCTCTCGGATTCGGTGCCGGCATGGGACTTCCCAATATGAAGCGTTATTCCGATTCGATAACAATCGATTCAGCTCTCGGCAAGGGAACTAAAATTTTGATGACAGTCAACCTTTCGTAATTTTCCTAAATTCTCAAAAAGGAGTTACAGTCACCAATGAATAGCTATGAGCATTCTGTTTCACTCGACGTTTCGAGATGCACGGGGTGTACAATGTGTCTCAAACGTTGCCCGACCGAAGCAATACGGATTAAGGACGGCCACGCCGTTATCAATCCCGATAGGTGCATTGATTGCGGTGTATGTATTCGTTACTGTCCCAACAATGCCAAAAAGGCAACCTACAGCAAGCTGGATGCCGTAATGAAGTACAAATGGAAGGTCGCGCTTCCTGCGCCTACACTTTACGGTCAGTTTGAAGAGCTTGATGATATCGATTACGTTCTGCAAGGACTCCTTGACATCGGC
>JAZORZ010000057.1:0-20544 GCA_045656885.1 Eubacteriales bacterium | reverse complement strand
CTCAACCGTTGGTTGTTTGAGACCATTATAGCAGAAAAACGGGGAATTTTCAAGTGGGATAAGACAAACCGCGAAACTTTTTCGTTTACGGTCCGCTAATAAACGATTATATGTGAATAAAAAACGGGTGACCACTGGTCGCCCCTACGGATATTATGAAATTCATTGTAGGGGCGACCATTGGTCGCCCGCCTTTATTTGCAGAGACTTTTTCGTTTTCTTGGGACGTCGAAGGCGCCGTCCCCTACAAGATTTGGTTTTCTTTGTAGGGACCGACGTCCCCGGCGGTCCGTTTCTCCTCAAAACAAGTTTCCTAGAAATCAGGGTCTCGGTGGGTCTCGCTGCGGCTCGGTCTCGCTCACGTTCTGACAGTCCACCGGACTGTCATTCATTCCGTTCGCGCCGCTTCGCTACCCTGATTTCTTGCGAGAGCCAAAGCGAGGTTTATCCTCGCGTCGCCCGTCCGTCAGTACACTAACGACTTATTTTTATAGATTTTTTGTGCGAGAGTTCTTGAAAGGGGTGTGGGGGAAACTTCTTGCAAGAAGTTTCCCCCACAATTCTCCTTATATATCAAGTAACTTTCTAAACGGTGTAATATACGCAGCTGCTTTGGCGGCGTCGGATGCCTCGGCAAAGATGCGGAGCAGGGGCTCGGTGCCGGAGAAGCGGCAGATGACAAAGGAGTCATCGGCGAAATAGACTTTACAGCCATCCTCATAGTTGATGCGAACGACCTCAGCATCAAATACGGGCAGCTTTTTGTCAACCATCAAGGTTTTTTGAATTTCGGGCTTGCGAGCGGCGGTGAACTCGAGGTTGGCTTCCACCATCTCAAAGGTACCAAAACGCTCTTCGAGCTCGCGCAGCATCTTTGTGGGAGAGCCGAGCGCGCAGACCATCTCAATAAAGAGGGATGCAGCATAGATGGAGTCCTTGCCGTGAATATGTCCGCGAACGGTCAAGCCGCCGGAGGATTCGCCGCCAAGCACTGCATCGTATTGGTCGATGCCTGAGGAAATATACTTAAATCCGATGGGTACTTCGTGGCACTTCTCGCCAAAGGATTCGGCGATCTTATCAAGCATGTGCGTGGTGGCAAGGTTGCGGACAACAGGGCCGTTCCAACCCTTGTGCGCGTGCAGATAGTAGTAGAGCAGGCAAAGGATCTGGTTGGCGTCAATGTAGTTGCCGTTTTCGTCAACAATACCCAAGCGGTCGCCGTCGCCGTCAAAGGCGATACCGAGGTCATAGCCGCCTGCAACCACGTGGTTGCGTAAATCATAGAGACGGGATTCGGTGGGGGCAGGAATATTACCGCCAAAGTAAGCATCCTTGTTGTCGTTAATCATGTCAACGGTGCAACGCAGGGTTTGCAAAATAACGGTGATGGGGTAAATGCCCGAGCCGTGCATCGGGTCAAAGAGGATGCGCAAGCCGCGCTCCTTGATGAGGGGTTGATTGAGCTTGGAGAGAATATGATCGATAAAGTCGTTAAAGGGTGCACGCAAATAGGTGATGAGTCCTGCTTTTTCGCCATCTTCGATAGAAAGGGTGGGAATGTCAAGCTCTGCATCCTCGGCAAGGAGCGCTTCCATGCGAGCGGTAGTTTCCAGAGGCGCGTCGCGACCCTCTTCGACAATGAGCTTGATGCCGTTGTAGTCGGCGGGGTTGTGGCTTGCCGTTACCTCAAGACCGTAATGGTGTCCGTAATGCTGTGTCAGGAACATGATCAGCGGGGTGGGTGTGGAGCGGTTGAGAAGAATTGCCCCGATGCCCTGTGCGGCGAGAACCTCTGCGATCCAACGAGAGGAAACCTCGGAGAGGAAGCGACGGTCATAGCCAATGACAATGGGCTTGTCGGCTTTGCCTTCTTCGCGTGCCAAACGGCAAACGGCGTACGCCACGCGCTCTACGTTGGTTTTGATAAAATCGTCACCAATGATACCGCGCCATCCGCCCGTGCCAAATTCAATTTTTTGTTTGCTCATTTTTTTGTCTCCAATCTCTGTATTGGCTTTCTTTGGTAATATTATAACTGTTTTCCTTTCAAATTGCAAGACAAATTCCAAAAAATAGCCCAAATAAAATACAGAGGCGCGAAAATGAAAGAACTTTTTTGCATTTTGTGTCCCAAAGGATAAAAAAGCCGAAGAAATTTTCAAAATTCTCTTGCATTGTACCGCTTTTTGTTTTATAATATACAATGACAGAATATGTCCGCAATGTCGGGCAGAACACATAACAGGAGGAACAAAAACAATGAAAATTCTGGTTATCAACGCAGGTAGCTCTTCTATCAAGTATCAGCTCATCGATATGGAGAACGAGAACGTTCTCGCAAAGGGTCTTTGCGACCGTATCGGCATCGAGGGCGGTAACTTCAAGCACAAAGTAGAGGGCAGAGAAGATTATAAACTCGACATCTTTATGAAGGACCACGCAGCAGCCGTACAAATCGTTCTCGAAACCTTGACTTCCAAGGAAAACGGCGTTATCGAGTCTCTTTCCGAAATCACCGCAGTCGGACACCGCGTGCTCCACGGCGGCGAAAAGTTCTCGGGCTCTGTTATCATCGACGAAAAGGTTATTGCAGCAATCGAAGAGTGCTGCGAGCTTGGCCCTTTGCACAACCCCCACAACCTTACCGGTATTCGCGCATGCGAAAAGACCATGCCCGGCGTACCTCAGGTAGCTGTATTTGATACCGGCTTCCACCAAACCATGCCCGATTACGCATACATGTATGCGCTTCCTTACGAGTACTACGAAAAGTACCGCATCCGCCGTTACGGCTTCCACGGCACCAGCCACCGCTACGTTTCCATGCGTGCAGCCATCATGATGGGCAAGAACCCCGCAAATCCCGAAGGTCTCAAGGTCGTTACCTGCCACCTCGGCAACGGTTCTTCCATTGCAGCCGTTAAGGACGGCAAGTGCTACGATACCACCATGGGCCTGACTCCTCTGGAAGGCATTATGATGGGTACCCGTTGCGGTTCTATCGACCCCGCAATCGTTCCTCTCCTTATGAAGAAGGAAAACCTTACCCCTGACCAGATCGACACCATTATGAACAAGAAGTCCGGTATGCTGGGCGTAACTCAGAAGACCAGCGACAACCGTGACATCGGTGAGGGTGCAAGAAACGGTGACAAGCGTTGCCAGCTCGTTGAAAAGATGGTTGTTCACCAGCTCACCAAGTACGTTGGCTCCTTTGCAGCAGCAATGGGCGGCGTTGATGCCATCACTTTTGCAGGCGGCATTGGTGAAAACAATCCCAACTATCGCTCTGACGTAGCCAAGAACTTGGCATTTATGGGCGTTAAGATCGACGAAGAGCTCAACGCAAAGGCGATCCGCGGTGCAGCAGAGGTTGATATCTCCGCTCCCGATTCCAAGGTTCGCGTGCTCGTCATTCCCACCAACGAGGAACTGATGATCGCAAAGGATACCGAAGAGCTCGTAAAGGCACTGTAATTCCTATATGGTTGAAGCAATCGAACGGTTTTTTCTCGAAACCGTAGGGCGGGAGCTTTGCGTATTCTTTTGCTCAATGCTCCCCATTATCGAGTGCCGCGGCGCGATCCCTTTGGGTTGGGGCTTGGGCTTGCCTTGGTGGCAGACCGTGCTCTTCAGCACAGCAGGGAATTTGTTGCCTGTGCCGTTTATTCTCCTGTTTATTCGCGCCGTTCTCGGTTGGATGCGAAAGAGCCGCGTCAAATTCTTCTCGAATATTGCCGCGTGGCTCGACCGCAAAATTGAGAAGCACAAGGGGACCATCGAAAAACATTCCTATTGGGGTGTGGCACTCTTTGTTGGAATCCCGCTTCCCGGAACGGGCGCGTGGACAGGCACTCTGATTGCATCGGTGTTAGGCCTTGAACCGAAAAAGAGCTTTCTTGCCGCCGCCCTCGGCGTGCTGGGAGCCACCGCCATTATGACGGTAATATCTTATTGCGGTCTTGGTGCAATATTTGGGTAAAACAATCAAATAATCAACACCGTGAGTTGCTTTTTGGGTGGCTCGCGGTGTTTTTTGCTAAGGTTGCAAAAAAAATGAAAATCCCCATTGACAAACGTATCTTGGTGTGCTAAACTTATACGCAAGAAAAAAAGGGATTCGTTCCCACATCATCATCGGCGGGTAACTGAGGAGGATATGAATGATGTTGAAAAAACATAACGAGGAAGGCGCAACCATGCAATACCCAAAATGGATTAACGGGCGTATTCCCGATATTGAATGGCTGTTTGGATATGGAGAGACTAAGAAAGAACAAGGCGATAAGTTTTTGCAAAAGCTTTTGCGTCGCGATTGGCGCACAGTACTTCTCTCTACGCTGATTTACCTACTGCAAAACGCGCCTGTTTGGGCACTCCCGCTAGTCACGGGGGACGTGATCGACACCATTACACAAAGGCCTGAGAACTATGTTGTGCGCCTTTGCGTGGATGCTGCCATTTTATTTGTTTTGTTGCTTCAAAACGTGCCCACCACTATGTGGCGTTCTTCGGTCATGAACAAATGGATACGAAAAACAACTGCCGAGGTCCGTAGCGGTGTTATTCGCAAACTGCAAAGACTTTCCATCACTTATCACAAAGAAATCGAAGAGGGAAAAATTCAATCCAAGCTCTTGCGCGATATCGAAAGTGTCACCACCTATTTTACCCACTTTATGAACACGCTGATTCCTGCCATCATCGGCGTTTTGGTATCTGCTTTTATTGCGGTTTGGAGAGAACCCATCATTGCGCTCTTCTTTTTGGCGATGGTACCGATGAAGGTGCTCTTGACACTTGCGTTTAGCAAGCCCATCAGCAAAAAGAACAAAGATTTGCGTAACGAAAGTGAGTTGCTTTCTTCCAAATTGACCACCACTTTGCAAATGATGACACTGACCAAAGCGCACGGTTTAATTGCCGAGGAAGACAGGGAAGTAGATGAAAAAATACACTCGGTAGAAAAGGCAGGCGTGCTGCTTGATAAGATCAACGCATTCTTCGGTTCGGTTTCTTGGGCGGCAAGTCAGTTGTTCTCGGTCGTTTGCCTCTTTGTGTGTGTCCTTTTTTGTATCAAAGGCATTGTTTCGGTTGGCGAGGTTATTCTTTTTCAATCCCTGTTCGGCTCCATTAGTGGGTCGGT
This sequence comes from Eubacteriales bacterium, assembly GCA_045656885.1. Classification (GTDB taxonomy): domain Bacteria; phylum Bacillota; class Clostridia; order Oscillospirales; family CAG-272; genus UMGS1865. The sequence continues at coordinate 15,395 of JAZORZ010000057.1, read as the reverse complement.
CCTGACTTTAATCAACGTATATCCGGCTATGGCGGCAGGGAAAGAAGCGGTTCACTCGCTATCAGAGATTGTTTGTGCCACCGATATTGAAACAGATGACGGCGAAATCCCCGTACCCGAAATTTTCGGTGACGTTGTTTTTGAAAACGTTTGCTATCATTATCCTGATGAAAAGAGTAAAAACGTGATAGAAAACCTCAACTTCCACGCAGAACGCGGAGAGCGAATTGCTATTGTAGGCGGTTCGGGCTCGGGTAAGAGCACCTTGATGAATCTATTGATTGGCCTTTTGGCACCAACAAGCGGCAGAATTCTCATCGACGGTGTTCCACTTACCGATTTACCCCTGCAAGCTTATCGTCACTTTATTTCGGTCGTACCGCAAAACAGTATTTTGTTTTCGGGTACAATACGAGAAAATATTACATACGGAATGCGTCGTTACAGTGAGGAGCGTCTGATGCGAGCGGTGCAAGATGCGGCTGTTTCAGAGTTTCTTCCTTCGTTGCCGGATGGGTTGGATACACAGGTGGGGGAGAGAGGCGATAAACTCTCCGGCGGACAAAAACAACGTGTTTCTATTGCACGCGCTCTGGTTCGCAATCCACGCATTCTCATTTTAGATGAAGCTACCTCGGCCTTGGATAATGTATCCGAATATCACGTTCAAAGAGCAATCGAAAAATTAGTTGACCGCCAATGCACCACGTTTGTTGTAGCGCATCGACTTTCCACAATTCGCAACGCTGATAGAATTATTGTAATGGACGAAGGACATCTTGTGGAAATGGGCACTTACGAAGAATTGGTTGCCTTGAACGGCAAGTTCGCCGAGCTTGACAGACTCTGCCGCATTCGCGAGATGGAAATGAGCGAGGCCTGACGTTATCGAATTTCAAAAATATAGAAAAATATTTTAAGAATTTCAAAAAAGCCCTTGATTTTTGAGTTAGAGTATGGTATAATACCACTTGTCATATGCCGGTATGATGGAATTGGCAGACGTGCTGGACTCAAAATCCAGTGGTAGCGATACCGTGTCGGTTCGACCCCGACTACCGGCACCAAAAAGCACTCGCATTTGCGAGTGCTTTTTTCTTTTTTTTTCAAATAAGCTTCAACGTGCAAAAAACATTCTGCGTTTTGGTCACTTTTTTGCAAATACAATAGTCAAAACTGTCAAAAACGGGCTTGTATTTTTGTATACATCACCAAAAAACGCAACAGATTGCATAAAGCATTGCAAAAAGTCTTGCAATGTACCGCTTTCTGTGATACAATTACCATATCTATTTTAGAAAAGGAGAATAGCTATGAAAAAAATCATTGCACTTTTGTTAGTTTTGTCTACTCTGCTTACGGTAACGGGCTGCGATGCTATCCTGGAAAAGTTTGGACAGCAGACAGAACCCCCTCACACACACGAGTTTGTTATCGTTGAAGAGGAATCCAAAGCGCCCACCTGCAAAAAGGAAGGCCTTGAAGTAAAGGTTTGTGCTTGCGGCGAAAGACAAGAAACCGTGCTTGCGGTTCTTGAGCACAATTTCGAGCAAGTTACCTTTAACCTGCCTCACTGCACAAAGAGTGTTTCCAACGGATACAAATGCACCTTGTGCAAGGAAAGAAAATCCGAAACCATTCCCGCAATCGGCCACAATTACGAGGAAGCTGCCACCGAGCCCTCCAGAGTTATTCGTTGCCTGAACGAGGGTTGCTCGAGCTGCAAGTGGGGCGTTTACGAAAACAAGTACGCCGAAGAGCTTACCTTCAACTTTACCGATGAAGATAAGGCAGCAATCGATGCCAAGTACGAGGAAGTTTTGGCAATGATCGAGGCCGCCGCAAAGTATGATCCCGCTCTTCACGGCTACGCCGAGGAAGGCGAGCTTGCCGATGCATTTGCAATCGTTGATGCAGCTCACACCGAGCTTTATAACCTTGTTGAAAATGTAATTTCTCAAAAGCAGCTTGCCGAGATCGCGTACTACTGCGATATGAAGAACAAGGATCTCGAAGAGACCCACAAGGCAATGATGGATTATCAAACCGCCGTTATTGCTCAGTTCTACACCCTCTCCCAACCCTTCTATGATTCCTGCTACCGTGATTTCTACTACTACGGCATGACCGAAGAAGAAATCAAGGCATTCCTGTTTGATTCCAATACGGTTTCCAGCCCCGAATACACGGCACTTAAGGAAAGAAACGATGCTATTGAGGCCGAGTTCGTAGCACTTTCTGCATCCGAGCAAAGAGCAAGAATCGCCGTGCTGTATGCTGAGTTTGCCGACAACAACAACAAAATGGCACAGCTGATGGGCTACGAGAACTACCTTGAGTATGCCTACGAAAACGTTTACGGCAGAGATTACACCTACGAGGAAGCTACCCAATTCTCCGCGTACGTTAAGGAATACATCTCCACCACCTTCTCTAACGTTTACAGCAAGTGGAATTCGCTTACCGGATCCAGCTCCCTTACCCAAGCTGAAATCGATGAATATTATATGCACGTAAGCGATTCCTTCTTTGGGCGCGTTGCCGGCAATGCTGCAGTCAATGATTACATCGATTTGTTGGCGTTCACCTCTAACCCCGATAAGAACATCTCCTTCTCCGATGAGTTCAACAAATTGATGAGCGACGGCAATATGTTCCGCGGCGAGTATGAGGGTGCATTTGTTACCACCATTTATTCCGCTAAGCTTCCCGTTGCATATTTCGGCAAGGGTTATGACAACCCCTTTACGATCGTTCACGAGTTTGGTCACTATATGAACGAGGTCTACAGTGCCGACGTTGCAGAAGAGAACAACGAATTCAGCCAATCCTACGACCTGCTCGAAATGCACTCTCAGGGCAACGAGCTGCTCTATCTCTGCTACCTGAAGGAAAATGCAGATCTGAGCGAAACAGGTCTTGCTCTTATCGAAACCTACACCTTGGTTAACATGCTCTACTCTGTAATGGCAGGTATGACCATTGACACATTCGAGCAAGCGATTTACCTTGGCGAATACACAGGCACCGATTCCGAAACCATTATGGCAGACGGTGTTATTTCCGCAGATGAGTACAGTGCTCTTTACACCAGCATTTGCAAGGACTACGGTGTAGAAGGCATTATTGACGGTTACTGGGAATACGGTATGACCATCAAGTCTCCTTGCTACTACATTTCTTACAGCGTATCCGCGCTCACCGTTCTTCAGGTTTACGAAATGGCAAGCTCTCAGAGCTTTGATGCAGCAAAGGATGCATACCTCAAGCTCTTCACCTACGTTGATGAAAATCCCGAAATGACCCTGGAAGAAATTCTTGCATACGCAGGCATGCTTTCTTTCAAGAACGAAACTCTTTATAAAAATATCAGCAAGTGCATTTCTTAATCACACCCCCCCAGCAGGGCTGCCTCACCGAGGTAGCCCTGCCTTTTTGTCGCTAGAACACGGCGTGTCATTTGCATAAAGGCGGTCTTTACATTTGCAAAAAAATATGATATAATGGAATTGAAAAAATGTGTGACATTCTTTTCCAAAACCGTAGTATATAAGTGAGGCACAAAGGAAGGTGATGAAATGGACGATAGTAAAATCATTGAATTGTTCTACGAGCGCTCGGAACAAGCAATCGTTGAACTATCGAAAAAGTATGGAGATACTTGTCATAAAATTGCCTTCAATATTCTAAAAAACGATCTTGATGCCCAAGAATGCGTCAACGATACGTATTTAGGGGCTTGGAATAACATACCGCCTCAACGCCCCAACCCCTTGCGTGCCTACATTTGCCGCATTGCCCGAAACATAGCTATCAAGCGTTATCATCAAAACACCGCAAAAAAGCGCAACAGCTATTATGACGTAGCGCTTGACGAGCTGGAGGACTACTTATCCTCAGGGGCTTCGGTCGAAGATGAGGTAAGCACTGCCGAGCTTACAAAAATGATCGACGATTTTCTTGACGGTTTAGATAAAACCAATCGCGTGATGTTTGTCAGACGGTATTGGTTTTCAGAGTCTGTTTCCGAAATTGCGGCACTGTTCAACATGAACAGCCACACAGTCACTGTCCGCCTCTCTCGCACCAGAGAAAGGTTGAGACGGTATTTGATCGAAAGAGGTGTCACAATATGAAAAGAGAAAAAATATCCGAAGCTTTCGGTAATATCAGTTCTCGGCACATAGAAGAAGCCATCGAATTTGGCGAAAAAGAAGAAACAAGCCACGTAAAACGGCCGTGGGTAAAGTGGGGAACGCTTATGGCTGCCTGCTTGGCGTTGGTCTTTTTGAGCATTCCCCTTGTCAATCTTTTGGGCATAAATGCTCCGCTGGCAAATATACAGGACGGCACGCCTGCCATAGAAGGGCCGCTTGCAAACACCGAGAATAAAGAGCCGGGCATTCAAAACAACAACAATCCGGGCATCGTTACCCCGCCTGAGAACACAGGAGACGGTGAATACGGTAAGGATAACAACCCTTCCACTATGCCGCCGGATACGGGCAGCGACCAAAATAAGGATCCGGGAAGCGTTGAACCGCCAACTGTTAAACCCCCAACAGTTGAGTACGGCTCGATTGAAGAAGCACACAATGCCCTCAAATACAATACACTATACTCCAACCTCATTTTAGATGAGTCCCAACAAGTCGATATAAACGTTCTTTTTTCCGGTGATACGCCTGACGTTGAAAGTGCTTTTGCCAATCCCCAAGAGCTGGTGATCCACTCCTCTTATGATTATGGCGAGTTTATTGATATGGTAGACTACAATGTTTTATTCAATAAAGCGAGCGTAGACGACAGTTATATCGGCGGATACGTTGAGCAAGGGCTCACAAAAGAGATCAACGGTGTTACTGTGCACTATTGTTTGTTTGAGAGCAACGGCAGAATGCACGGACAGGCGAAGTTTTTGCACGACGGAAACCTGTACGTCATCGACGTCAAATCGTCGGGCACAGAGCACACCCTTGATATATACTTGAATATGGTATTGAAATAACCCAAAATGTAACCTTTGGCAAAAAACGGGATATATGATAAGCCCGCCAAACAAGAAAGTTTATTGATTTTTTCAAAGGAGGTTTTGAGCATGAAGAAAATGACACTTATCCTTTTGACAACCGTTCTTTTGGTTGTTTGCCTTGCATCGTGTGATTCTTTGAAGCACGAGCACGTCACGGCCGACGAGTGGTCACAAAATGAAGAATCCCATTGGAAGAACGTTACCTGTACTTGGGATTGGTGCAAGCTTGATATTGTAACCGAAGCGCACGTCGACGCGGACGAAAACAACGTTTGCGACGTTTGCGACTATGAGATACCGAATACGCACGAGCACACCTACGACTATGTTTGCAATGAGGATACACACACAAAGGTATATACCTGCGGTTGTACCCCTGTCAAAGATGGGGAAACGGAAGAACATCAAAATTGGGATGCCGACCTGTTCTGCGACATTTGCGGATACCCACTGGACAGTCGGGTCGAATGGCATTACAGCCCTACGCACCATTGGCGGGAGCCCGAAACTCTCGAGGCGGGCGTTGTCTATGACTATGGAGAACACGTTGACGAAAATAACGACCGTTTTTGCGACGTTTGCAGAATGCTAATGTGTGTAAAGCTTCCTGCGGATTATACGATTATATGGTCTTACAATGCCACACACCACTGGTGGGACCCCCAAGCTTCCGGTAGCTATTATGGTATTTCACTTGGCGTGCTGCTGCTCTATCAGGAGCACAGCGACAGCGATAACGATAAGTTTTGCGACGTTTGTGGATACCTTATGACCGCATTGAATTTTGATATCGAATGGCATTACAGTCCTACGCACCATTGGTGGGTGCCGGTTCCCGACGACGCCCCCGTAATCGGCATCGTTGGCGGATACGGTGAGCACGTTGATGAGAATCAGGACGATCTTTGCGACGTTTGCGGATATTACGATCTGCGCACCGACCCGGAAACGTTCTACTTTTCAAAATTAGCGGGGCTTGAGTGGCTTGAAACCCTCAGTGCCGATGAGGTCGTCGAGATCAAAATGACCAGCCGGGCATCCGGCGTTGCTCCCGGCAGTTTCCGTTATATTTCGTCCTCAACAGATCGCGCCCCCATTGCAAGAATTCTGGAGGAATATCGGTCGCTTGAGGTGTTCTCCATCGAGAATATGGGCGTGATCACTCCCGGGGCAACGGAGCTGACGGTTGCGTTTATTTTGCAGGACGGCACCCAAAAAACCTTGTCCTTTACCCAAAATATTTACAGTGATAACAACGGCAACCATTACGGTATGACATATATCCCTGCCTTTCACGATGTTCCCGAATTCAAAAGCTATCTCGGCTTTGTTTCTTACGAGTCCACGGGGGTGGTAGTGGCTTATAGTGATGGGGATGCCGAGGTCCTTCGCCGCGTTTGTACCATTCCGCTTGACGAATTGGAGTTTACTCCTTGTATTATAACGGGCGGTCTCCCTACCGAGCCCACAAATTATCCTTACTTTGTCCAAACCGAGTTTGGCGATCTCGTATTCCTTTATAACGATCTGTTCTACATTGCAGGCAAGAGCGAATGCGGCTACTATCAACTCGTTGGCAAAAACCTTGATGAATTGATCAGCGAGTATTGCGAGGGCGTATATACCGTAACCATGAACGATGCAAAATGGCTGTATGAGGACCTGAAGCCGCTCTACGAGGTAGGGGAGCAGGTTTCCGTTAAAATCAGAATGGCATACGATCTGGGATATCTGCTGCTTGTCAACGGCAAAAAAATTGCGCCCGTGCCCACAACGGATACAGAGTATTGGGAATTTATTTTCACAATGCCCCCGGAGAATGTTGTAATCAATTTTTGCACCTACGACGGATTTTTGCCGCACATGAATTACGCCGTTTTAATTGAAACCTTTTGGGAGAAAATTCCCGCGGCAGATAGTGTTTCCGTCATACATTATTACGGTGAATATGGCAACGGTGCAATTGTTGCCATGATGGATTGCTCCGAATATGAATACACCGAAGCGTTGTGGTATGAAGAAATCGGATTTTCCCTGATTCATTACAACAACGGCAACCGTATTCTCGTTTTGTACGAGGGTTCGTTTTACACCTTAACGGCGGCATATCACAACGGATATCTCACCGATGAGGATATCGCTGAAATAAACGAGCGCCAAAAGGGATTTTACCCCTACTTATACGCAGAATATCAATAAAACAAAGCACCGCAAATCCAATTTGCGGTGCGGTTTTTTGTTTGCTTTCTAATTTTTTGAACAGATGCCCTTTGCGTTGACAACACAAAAATTTTATGCTATAATGGTTTGGGTGATGGAAATGGAAAAGAACAAAGAATTACCAATACGAAAAAAGAATCGTTTGCAAAATTATGATTATAGCTCCTGTGGTGCATATTTTATAACGATATGTACGCAGAAAAAGCAAAATTATTTTTGGAAAAATGTAGGGGCGACCATTGGTCGCCCGCAAGATGTTAAATTGTCTTTGTACGGTAAGATTGTGAGTGATGCCATCGAGAATATTCCTTTGATATATCCTACATTATTGGTAGAACGTTACGTAATTATGCCAAATCATATTCATTTATTGTTACGAGTTTGCTCCGATGAGTTCGGGCGACCAATGGCCGCCCCTACAATATCGAGAGTTGTAAATCAATTAAAAGGATATACGATCAAGCAAATAGGGCGACCAATTTGGCAAAAATCCTTCCACGATCACATCATCCGCAATCAAAAAGATTACGAAGAACACATCAACTACATTTACTACAATCCCGTGCGGTGGCATCTGGATGAATTATATACGGAAGAAGGAGAGGCAGAATGAAAATTGTTGAAATATGTGACGCATTGAGAAAAGAGCTTCTTAATACCGGCTACGAGTACGGCTTTGTTGTTGACGGGCAGATCTATAAACCCAATATGGCGAGTGGCTTTGATGCCGCATTCTACCATCTTGCCAACACCATTTCTCGGGTGCAGGATCCCGAGGTGACCAAACAAGAAAAGGTGGGCACCTGCATCGACGCCGTTTTGGTGATGCGACAAACTCTTGCCACCTACAACGTTCCAAACAAAATTTGGCTTTTATATCACCCACAAAAGAACAAAGTTCATACCATTATCACCTTTGAGACAGAAGGAAAAATCGTTTATTTGGAGCTCACCCCACAGTCAAGCAAGCCGTGGTACGGTAAGGAGCTCGTTTACGATGACGAGGATTCCTTTTTGCAAGCACAGAAGAAGGACGGCTACGAGATTTTTGATGTTACCGATCAGATCGTTATTGGCGAAAGACCGTATTTTCTGCTTGATAAGTTAAAATAAAAAGATTCCCGACAGAATGGTCTGTCGGGAATCTTTTTATTGGATCAAACTCAAAAGATTGTTTTTGAGGTGCTCTTGGTCAACCGAAAGGTGGGAAAGATTTTCAAGCGTTGCGCGGAGTACGGAAAGGTCAGCGTCCTCTGCAAAGATCTTGCCTTCCATTCTGTATGCATCGCCGAGCGGAACGCCCTTCAGATAAGAGAAGAGGTTGAAGTCCGCGGGAGCAGATGCGCCGAGGCAGGCGCGCGTCAGGGCGAGCATGGTGGCTTCATCGTCAGAGAGGGGTTCTGCTACGTTCCAGCATCTGTCGGAGAAGGTGGGGAAGGTGAAATAGAGCGCGTGGCGATAGTGGGGGTAGTTGTTGCCCTCCCAAGCGCAGGTCTCACCGCCAAGAATGCGGTAGGAGAGAGCAGGCGTGTCTGCAGGATTTGCGCGCAGATTCCAGTCCTTCAGCTTGCTCCACTTCATATAAAGGTCAACGTAGGTGTTGGGGTAATCGGCGTTAACGACCTCAAAGCCCGCCTCCACAAACGCCGCCATTGAGCAACCCTCAACAGGTCCGCGGTGGGGCATTGCCACACGCCAGAACTCAATCAGAATGTCGCGCGGAATTTCGGGGGCTTGGTTTGAAATATCAATTTGGTCATTCCACATCATCATCTTTTTGCCAAGATCATTGATGATGTCATAAACGCGGCGCACGAAATAATAGAAGCGCGGTAGGAGCGTTTCGTAGCCCATGGGCAAGAAGCGCGCGTTGCAGACCTTGCATTGACAGGTACAGGAGGTAATGCGTGGCTCGCGGTCGATGTCGTCCATATAGATCTCATCTGTGCCCATGTGAATGTACTCGTAGGGGAAGATCTCGACAAGCTCTGCGAGAATGTTTTTGATGTACGTGTAACTTTCTTCGTTACCGATGCAAATGTTCCAACCGCTGAGCGGCTTGCCGCCGTTTTCCTCGTCCTCGGAGTGACACTTGAGGTAATCAAACTTTTTGGTCAGATTAAAGCTGTGTGCGGGCAGATCGATCTCGGGAATGACGTCAATGCCAAACATCCCTGCATAGGAAACGATCTCGCGCAGGTCGTCCTTGGTATAGGTCGTGCCGGGGGAGAGGGGCAGATCGGGGTAAACGTCCGAAAAATAAGAGAAGCCCTGATGGTCGCACAAATGCAGATGGAGCTTGTTGTATTTGGATTTTGCCATGCCGAGAATGATGGCGCGAACCTCGTCCATGGGGACGACGTGACGTGCAGGGTCGAGCATTACAGAGCGCCAAGAGGAGTCGGGATAGTCGGCAATTGCCATTTCGGAGATGACAAATTTGTTATCCTCAAAACGAATTGCCTGCGCTAGCGTGGCGGCGGCGTTTACAAGTCCGCGGTAATCCTTTGCCCGCACGCAAATTTTACCGTCTGCGGCACAAAGGGAGTAGAACTCGGGGTGTCCTGCCATGATGGCGGGCTCAAGCCCGATAATGAGGGTTGCTTCCTCGCGAGAGGACTCCACAAATTTACCGTAGGGCATCATTTCATGAAGAACCGCGAGCAGCTTGCGGCTCGGGCGCTCATTGCACCAGACCTTGATAGGGAAGGAAATGGTCATCGTATTTTCAAACTTGTTGTAGCTTTTGAGTCTCGGTAAGAACATAAGTGCCTCCTAAAATATTCGTTGTGTTTATTATAGCATATTTTCAAACAAGGTGCAATACAAATCACAAAAATTACGCGCCGCCCCGCTTGGTTTCTCGGGGGGATACCCCCATCATTTGCTTGTACCGGCGGAAGAAGGATGAGTAATCGCTAAATTCATATTTGGCGCAAACGTCGGCGGCGGACATTCCGCCCGCGAGGTCGGCTTGCGCGGCAAAGAGCTTTTTTTGTGTGATGTATTTTTTGAGCCCTATGTGCATCTCCTGCGAAAAAACGTTTTGCACGTAGGATTTGGAAAGCATCATTTCGCGTGCCAAAAAATCGGCATCGAGCGGCTTTTCCAGGTTTTCGGCAATCAGCTTCAGCATTGTCTCCACAAGCGGATTTCGCACCGATTCCACGGGCGTTGAGTTATCCATTCGGTAACTGCAAAAGATGAGCAATTCGCGTAGCAGCGAGCGGCAAACAAGCGAGAAATCCTCGGGCGTGTATGTCTCGTGGTAGAGATCAAGCATCTGGAAGAAACGGCAAAAGTCAGCATCGTCTCCAATGTTGAGAATGGTCGGTTTTGCGAATAGCTTTTGGCGGTGCTCTATGGGAATGATATCGGGAGAGAAGTCGAGAACATAGTTCTCATAGGGGTGCGGAGAGCGGGGAATAAAGTAGTGATAGGTCGCCTGCGGTATAACGAGAAGGTCATAGGGCTTTGGATTGTGGAGAATGCCGTCAATGTTAAAGTTTGCGTCTCCCTGCACAAACAAAAGCAGCTCACAGCAGGTGTGTGTATGCTGTGCATACTGCGCTTGACTCGGACTCTCGACGTATTTGTGCGATATTTCAAAAATAGGACCCTTTGAGGTTATATCAAACATTGCATCTCCTCACTTTCTTTCTTTTCTTATATAGTATCACAAAAAAGTAAGAATTGCAATATAAAAAATAAAAAAACCACTTTCTTTTTCCATTTTATTATGATATACTAAACTTGTATCGGTCTGAGCACCGAAAACTTTGTAGATTTACACATACATACAAGGAGGAATTGTATTATGAAAAAAATGAAAGTTGCCATTATTGGTCAGGGACGCAGTGGTCGCGGTATTCACGGCGAGTACTTCCTCTCTAATCTGAACGATAATATTGAAGTCGTTGCTATCGTTGACGAGATCGACGAGCGCCGCGAAAGAGGCATGAAGGAATTTGGTTGTGACGGTTACGCATCCTACACCGAGCTGTTCGGCCGCAAGGATATCGACCTCATCGTCAACGCATCCTTCTCTCACATGCACTATGCAATCGCTAAGGATTGCCTGCAACACGGCTACAACGTGCTCAACGAAAAGCCCTTTGCAAAGACCATTTACGAGTGCATGGATTTGATGAAGACCGCAAAAGAGAACGGCGTTATCATCACCGCTTTCCACCAATCTCTCTACGGTCCTACCGTACTGAAAATGAAGGAGATCATTGCCTCCGGCAAGATTGGTAACGTAAAGCAGATCAACCTGCGTTACTCCAGCTTTGGCCGTCGTTGGGACTGGCAAACTCTGCAATCCTTCTGCGCAGGCGGCGTATATAACACAGCTCCTCACCCCATTGGTATCGCCCTCGATCTGATCGATTGGGATCCCCAAGCAAAGGTAGCATATTCTCACCTCGATATGGCTCTGACCTCCGGTGACGCTAACGATATGGCAAAGCTCATCATCACCGCTCCCGGCAAGCCCATCATCGACGTTGAAGTTAACAGCGCTGACGGCTTCCCGTCCAAGAACTTCAAAATTATGGGTGACCTCGGTACCATCTCCTGTGGTGTATCCGGTGCCGTAACCGTTAAGTATCTCATTCCCGAGGAGCTTGAGCCCCGTCCGGTTATCTCCACTCCTCTGACCCATCCCGAAACCCGCAAGCCCATGTACTGCGGCGAAAAGCTGCCCCTGCACGTTGAGGAGATCCCCACCGAGGGTGACCCCTTCAGCACCGCTTGCAACCTGTTCTACAACCAAATGTACGAGACCATTATGAACGGTGCTCCCCTGTACGTAACTGCAGAGAAGGCAAGCAAGGCAATTGAGCTCATAGAGGTTATGCACGCACAAAATCCTCTGCCGATCAAGTTCTGATATTTGGGAGAACTTTTTTCCAAACGACGGAGATAGTCCATGTATAAAATTGCGATACTTGGGTGTGAGAACACCCACGCCAACAGTTTTTTGCGCCAGATCTACAAAAAGGGAAGGCACACCGACATCGAGGTCATCGGCATCTATTCGGACGAGGCCGAGCCCTGCCGCAAGCTGCACGAGGAGTTTGGCGTTCCCGTAATGGAACGCTATGACGAGCTTGTGGGCCGAGTGGACGGCATTATGGTAACGGCACGTCACGGTGCCAACCACTACAAATATGCCAAGCCCTACCTATCCTCGGGCATTCCGATGTTTATCGATAAGCCCATCACCGTCAGTGGGGAAGAGGCAGTGGCTTTTATGCGCGATGCACGCGCAAACAATGTTCGCATTTGCGGCAGTTCTGTTGGCAAGTTTTTGAACGGGGTACTTGCGCTGCAAGCGAAAATCAAGAGCGGCGAGATCGGTACCATTCACGGCGGCAACGTTTGCGCACCTATTGAAATTGACAGCCCCTACGGCGGTTTCTATTTCTACACTCCGCACCTTGTGCAAATGATGCTCACCATATTTGGCGGTGACGTCCTTGAGGTGGGGGCTATGGTGCAGGGCCGCGACGTTGGCATTGTGGCAAAATACCGCGACTATCCCATTACGGGCTCTTACGTCTCCGCAGGCGGACTTTTTGCCGCCACGGTCTATGCCGAAAACGGCATTTTTACAGAGCCGTGTGAGCTTCGCTCCTATGCGTTTGAGGGTCATCTCGACGACATGCACGATCTGCTCGAGGGCGGTGCTATGAAAGAAAGCTACGACGATTTCATTCGTCCCGTTTTCGTTCTTGAAGCACTCGATGCCTCGCTCAAATCGGGCAAAATCGAGCCCGTTCGCATTCTGCCCGTTTGACACATATAAAACAGAAAGGTTTTATTCTTATGTTGAAAAAGATTATTAAAGATAAACTCACCGTCAAGATTTTTGAAAACCGCGCACTTGCCGGTCAAGATGCCGCACACGACGGTGCAAATGCCATTCGCGAGTTGCTTGCAAAGCAAGAATGGGTAAACATTATTTTTGCCGCTGCTCCCTCGCAGAACGACACCCTTGCGGCTCTGTTCCAAGAGCCCGACATCGATTGGACTCGCTGCCGTGCTTTCCACATGGACGAGTACGTTGGCTTCCCCAAGGATAAGAAGGAAAGCTTTGGCTACTACCTCTACGAACACGTATTTGGCAAGCTTCCTTTCGGTGAAGTTCACTACGTTGGCGGCGACAACCCCGATCCCGAGGCAGAGTGCCAAAGATACGGCGATCTGCTCACCAAATATCCCACCGACATCGTATTCCTCGGTATTGGTGAGAACGCACACATCGCGTTCAATGATCCTTGGGTAGCAGATTTCAACGACCCCAAAAAGGTTAAGCTTGTTCCTCTGGATGAGATGTGCCGTAATCAACAGGTACACGACGGCTGCTTTGCAACCATCGATGACGTGCCCACGCACGCTTTCACACTGACCATTCCTTCCTTGACCGCTGCAAAGGTAATGATCTGCACCGTTCCCGCAGCTACCAAGGCAGAGGCGGTTTACAACACGGTTAAGGCAGACATCACCGCAGACGTTCCCGCAACCATTATGCGTCTGCACAACAACGCAACCATGTATTGCGATGCTGATAGCGGTGCTAAACTGTTATGATGACACAAATTATCAACGGCCGTATTATTAAGGACGGCAAAATCACCGAGGGCAGTTTGTATTTTGCCGACGGCAAGATCCTTTGTGAGTGCGAAGCTGCAAAGCTTGGCGCACCCGACCAAGTGATTGATGCAAAGGGCAACTACGTGTCGGCCGGCTTTATCGACCTGCACCTGCACGGTGGCGGCGGTTATGACTTCCTCGACGGCACCGAAGAGGCATTCGAGGGCGCGGCTGCTTTCCACGCAAAGCACGGTACCACGGCTATGTGTCCCACGGCAACCTCGGGCGAGTTTGAAGCCACGCTTGAAATGTTCCGTTCCTACAAGGCCATCAAAGAAAAGGACCGTCTCGGCTCCGACTTTATCGGTCTGCACATGGAAGGTCCCTACTTCGCACTCTCTCAAAAGGGTGCACAGGATCCTCGCTACGTGCGCGATCCCGATCCCGCAGAGTACGAAAGATTCCTCAACGCCACCGACGACATCGTTCGTTGGAGCGTTGCTCCCGAGCGTGACAAGGGATATGCATTTGCAAAGGCGCTCACTGCGCGCGGCATTTCTGTTGCCGCCGCACACACCGATGCAAACTGCAAGCAAATGATGGAAGCCGCCGAGAACGGCTATACGCACATGACGCACTTCTACTCTTGCATGAAGGGTGTAGAGCGCATCAACGGCATGCGTATTGCGGGCGCAATCGAAGCCGCGTACATCAATGATGACATCACCGTCGAGATCATTGCCGACGGTATGCATCTGCCTTACGAGCTTTTGCAAATGGTTTACAAGATCAAGGGCGCGGACAGAACTGCTCTCGTTACCGATGCTATGCGCGGTGCGGGCATGCCCGAGGGTATTGAGACTGTTCTTGGCAAGCTCGATAACGGACTTCCTTGCCGCATCGAACGTGGTGTGGCTTGGATGCTGGACGGACAGGCATTCGCAGGTAGCGTTGCTACCACCGATCGCCTCGTGCGCACCATGGTAGCCGCAGGCATTCCGCTTGTAGATGCCGTCAAGATGGCTTCCGAAACGCCTGCCAAGATGGCAAAGTGCTCCTCCAAGGGCACCCTCGACGTCGGAAAAGACGCCGATATCGTCATCTTCGACGAGAACATCAACATGCAACATGTTTTCGTTCGTGGCAAGCAGATAGTTTAATTGAAAATGATTGCAGGGGAAAACTTTTTGAAAAAAGTTTTCCCCTGCACCCCTTTCAAAAACTTTTGCACAAAAATATCAAAAGAAAATTCCAAAGATACAGACAGACGGGCGACGCGAGGGTGAACCTCGCTTTTGCTGCCGCAATTTTGTAGGGGCCACCGAGACCCTACAAAATAAGAGAGTTGTTTTGCATCAAAGCGGGAGCCCCAAGGGACTCCCCTACCGGTTGTTTTTTTATGCTGCTAAAATCTATAATTAAAACAAAAAATGATAGGTAGGGGAGGGGCTTGCTCCTCCCGAAAATAAACGGTTATCGCTCATAAAAGCGGGCGACCAATGGTCGCCCCTACGGAGTACAAAAAACACATTGTAGGGGCGACCAT